>CAYLNA010000210.1:0-3867 GCA_964384665.1 uncultured Desulfovibrionaceae bacterium
CGGAACCAGTCCTTGCAGTGATAGAAATAGAGCATGGTCGCGCACTGGACCAGGACCGAGGCGAACATGGCCATCCAGATGCCGTTGGCCTCGCCAAGAACCACGTGTCCAAGAATATAGGCCAGGGGCAGGCGCACCAGCCAGGCGGCGGAGCCGAAGATCACTGCCTGGTACATGGTCGCGCCGGCGCCGGTGAAGGCCCCGCCCAGGATCATGGCCGCGAGCATGAAGGGCGTGGCCGCCATGTTCCAGCCCAGATAGCGCACGGCCTCGGCCTGCACGGCCTGGTCCGGGGCGACAAAGGCCGCCACTGGTTCGATGACCATCCACAACAGGGCGGTGATGATGCTGATGGCCACGACCCCCACGGCCATGATCTGGTAGCCGATGCGCTTGGCCTCGCGTTTGCGCCCCTGTCCGAGATAATGCCCGACCAGGATGGAGGCCGTGAAGTTGAAAGCAATGCCGGGCAGGAACAGCAGCGATTCCACTCGGATACCCGCGCTCATTCCGGCCATGGCCGTGACACTGTCGCGCGGCAGGCTGGCGGTGATGGCGAAGAGGATCATGTAGGCCGAATGCCAAGCCAGTTGCATGATTCCGGCAGGCCAGGCGACCTTGACCAGATAGGGCAGGGCCAGGCGAATCCAGCGCCAGGGAGACAGGCTTTGGCGGGAGACGAGGCCAAGGCGAAACATCATGACCACGTTGAAGACCGCGCCACATAGAATGGATCCGAACGTGGACCAGGCGATGCCCTTGTAGCCCAGGTCGGGCAAGCCCCAGAGGCCAAGGCCAAGACCCAGATCGCCGATGGTGTTCACGCCGGTGACCAGGATCATGGAATAGAGGGGCAGGGTGACGATTTTTTGAGCGCGGTAAAAGGCGTTGGTGATGGTGAAGAGATAATAGGCCGGGAGGATGTAGAGGCTAACCTGGAGCAGATAGGCCGCGATGGGCATGATCTCCGTTGGAATTTTCAAGAGGCGCAGAAAATGCTCGTTGAAAAGCAGGCCAACGGCGAAAATGAGCAGCCCCAAGGCGAAGCCCAGCCCAATGCTCAGGCCGACAAAGCGTTGGATGCGGCGCGGCAGTCCGGCTCCGGAACTCTGGGTGATGGCGGCCACGCTGCCATTGGCCAGGGCCACGGCCACGACCAGAAAAAAGAACATGGCCTGGCTCAGCACGCCCATGCAGGCCTGCACCTCGCGGCTGATGCGTCCGGCGACCCAGACATCCACGAAACCGATCAAGAAATGGAAGACCATCATCACGACCTGGGGCCAGGCGAGGCTCCAGATGGTGGCGTAGGGCGCGCGCTCCATGCGCTGGTCGAAATCGTGGTCGGTCATCAACATGCTCCGGGTGGGTGAGTGGCCGCAATGCGTCAGCGCTGGGTATTTGACAAGGGGAAAAATGACACCATGGTTTGGGGACATGGCCAGGCTTGCTTTCCGCAAGGCCTCTCGATAACGAATCCGATCCCTACACTCTGACGGGGCTTTCGCCCGCGAGGTTTTCGTGAGTTTTGAACATCTGCCCGAAAGCGTGACCGTGGTCGAGGAAGGCGGCAAGCGCTTCTTTCTGGTCGGCACGGCCCATGTATCCAAGGAAAGCGTGGAGGACGTGCGCCGGACCGTCGAGGCGGTCCAGCCCGACGCCATCTGCGTCGAATTGTGCCAGGCTCGGTATCAGTCCATGACCCGCCGGGATGACTGGCGGCGCATGGATATTTTCAAGGTCATCAAGGACGGCAAGGCCGCCTTTCTGCTCATCCAGCTCGTTTTGCAAGCGTTTTACCGCAAGATCGGCGACAAGCTCGGCGTGCAGCCTGGGGCCGAGATGATGGAAGGCGTCCGTTTGGCCGAGGAGACCGGGGCGACCCTGGTTCTGGCCGATCGGGACGTGCAGGTCACCCTGAAGCGGGTCTGGGGTTTCCTGGGTTTCTGGAACAAGGTCCGGCTCCTGAGCCAGCTGCTGACCAGTATTTTCGTGGACGAGGACGTGGACAAATCCATGATCGAGGACATGAAGAACAAGGACCAGCTGGCGGCCATCATGGGCGCGTTCGCGGAGAATTTTCCGCAGGTCAAGGAGCGCCTCATCGACGAGCGGGACATCTATTTGGCGCAAAAAATTCGTCGGGCGCCGGGCGAGAATATCGTGGCCGTGGTCGGAGCTGGACATGTGCCGGGCATGCAGCGGTATTTGGACCGGGAGGTCGACCTGGCGCCTTTGGAAGAGTTGCCGCCGCCATCCAAATGGGGCGCGTTTTGGAAATGGGGGCTGCCTGGTTTTTTCGCCGCGTTGCTGGTTGTCGGATTTTTTCGCGGAGGCGCTGAAACATCCATGGGCGCGGTGTCCATCTGGGTGCTGATAACCGGCATTGGCGCGGCGCTGGGCTCCGCCGCCGCCCTGGGGCATCCCCTGACCATTCTTTCGAGCTTCCTGGCCGCGCCCATCACCACCCTGCACCCGCTCATCGCTGCGGGCTGGGTGGCGGGACTGGTCCAGGCCTGGGTCAAGAAACCCACGGTTTCCGATCTGGAAGACTTGCCGACCAGCATCCTGAGCGTGAAGGGCTTTTGGACCAATCCGGTCAGCCGCATCCTGCTCGTGGTCATTTTCGCCAACCTGGGCGCGACCATTGGTGTCTTTGTTTCCGGAAGCTGGATCGCGGCCACGGTTTTCTGATCGTTCTCTTTCGGACGGTTTTCACGCAAAGGGCGGCCTTCGGGTCGCCTTTTTGCGTTGTACGGGGCGACGGTTCGTGAGTTCACGGCGACGCGGATGGGATGGTGCGCAAAAAAAGGGTGGCCATGATGACCACCCTTGGCGTGCTTGCGGGCGGGTGTCGGTTAGTACGCGCCTTCCTTGCCCAGTTCCACGTCCGTGACCTTGTGGCTGAAGGTTCGGTACAGCCAGAACTGGTAGGCGGCGACGATGGGCACGAAGACCAGGGCCACGCCGAGCATGATCTTGAGCGTCAGCGGGCTGGACGCCGCGTTGGCGATGGTGATGGAGTTGGCCGGAGCGATGCTGGAAGGCAGGAGCGCCGGGTACAGACCGACCACGCCAAAGAGGGTCAGGCCGGCGATGAGCACGGCGGACAAACCCCACGCGAACCACCAGTCTTCCTTGCCGATCTGCTGACGCAGCAGCAACAGGGCCAGGACCGGCACGACCAGCAGGATCAGCATCAGCGGATTGGCGATGTAGTTGGCCAACAGGCTGGTGAAGATGACCGTGAAGACCACGAAAACGCCGATCAGGGCCGCCAACACGATCCACAACTTGCGGGCCAGTTCGGCCGCGCGCCGCTGCAGGTCGCCGTCGGTCTTGACGGTCAGCCACAGCGCTCCGTGCATGACGAAGAGCAGGACGAACAGGACGCCGCCGGCCAGTCCGTAGGGATTGAGAAGGGTGAACAGATTGCCCTGGAACACGCCTTTCTCGTCCAGGGGCAGGCCCATGAAGATGTTGGCGAAGGCCACGCCCAGGAGCAGGGCCGGCAGGAAGCTGCCGATGGTCGCGCCCCAGTCCCAGACCCTGCGCCAGGCCGCGCTGTCGACCTGATGGCGGAATTCCAGGGACACGCCCCGGATGATCAGGGCGAACAAGAGCAGCATGAGCGGGGTGTAGAGGCCGCTGAACATGACCGCGTAGGCCTTGGGGAAGGCCGCGAAGGTCACGCCGCCGGCGGTGATCAGCCAGACCTCGTTGCCGTCCCAGAACGGGCCCATGGCGTTGAGCATCATGCGGCGGTCGCGGTCGGTCTTGCCGAGGATCGGGAGCAGGGTCCCCACGCCCAGATCATAGCCGTCCAGAATGAAATAGATGGCCCAGAGTACTCCCCAGAGTAGGAAC
>CAYLNA010000211.1:0-3847 GCA_964384665.1 uncultured Desulfovibrionaceae bacterium
CCGTTCCCGCCTGCTGTGCCTGGTGGACGGCGCGCTTACGGCCTGCGCGCCGCAACCCGTGATCGAGACGGCCATCGCTCTGGCCGGAAACATTTTGACCCTGGGCGACACCGTGTACGACTTGTCCGCCTTTGACCGCGTGGTGGTTGTCGGCGCGGGCAAGGCCTCGGCGGCCATGGCCCAGGCCCTGAAGGACGTGCTTGGGGACCGCTTCGATGGCGGGCTCATCGTCACCAAATATGGCCACGGCCTGGATATTCCCGGATGCCGGATCATCGAGTCCGGCCATCCTGTGCCGGATTCCGAGGGCGAGCGGGCCGCGCGCGAACTGCTGGCCCTGGCCGGGCGGGTCGGGCCGCGCGACCTGGTCTTTTTTCTGTTGTCCGGCGGGGCCAGCGCGCTGATCCCCAGCCCCCGGCCGCCCGTGACCCTGGACGACAAGATGCGGGCCACGCGCCTGCTGCTGGCCTGCGGCGCGACCATCCACGAGATCAACGCCATCCGCAAACACCTCTCCCGGATCAAGGGCGGCTTTTTCGCCAAGGCCCTGGAGCCGGCCACGGTGGTCACCTTGATCATCTCCGACGTGGTCGGCGACAACCTGGACGTCATTGGCTCCGGCCCCACGGCCCCGGATTGCTCGACCTTCGACGACTGCCTGGAGATCGTCGCCCGCTTCGGCTTGGCCGCGCGCATGCCGTCCACGGTCATGGCCGTGCTGCGCGACGGCGCGGCCGGGCTCATCCCGGAAACGACCAAGCGCGACGACTGCTGCTTCGGTCAGGTCCGCAACCACATCGTGGCCAACAACGAGGCCGCCCTGCGCGGCGCGGCTCAGGCCGCCATGGGCCTCGGCTACCGGCCCGTGGTCCTGACCAGCTCCATGACCGGCGAGGCGCGGGACGCGGCGCGCATGTTGGCCCAGGCCGCGCGCGACCATGTCGGGAGCGAGCGGGTCTGTTTGCTGGCCGGCGGTGAAACCACGGTCACCATCACCGGACAGGGTCTGGGTGGTCGTAATCAGGAGCTGGCCCTGGCCTTGGGGCTGGAATTGGAGCGGGAGCCCGCGTTGGCCCCGGTCTGCGTGCTCTGCCTGGGCACCGACGGCAGCGACGGCCCCACGGACGCGGCCGGCGGTCTGATCCTGCCCGACACCCTGGCCCGGGCCCGGGCGCGGGACCTGCATCCCGAGCCCTATCTGGCCAACAACGATTCCTACACGTTCTTGAAGCAGGCTGACGCCCTGCTTGTCACCGGGCCGACCCGGACCAATGTCATGGACATCGCGGCCCTCCTGATCGAGCCGCGCTGAGCGCTGACAATCGAGCGCGTCGCGCCGCGCGGGGGCCAGACCGCGCGGATTTCGCCGGGCCGAGGAGCTGGAGCAAACGGCGGAATTGTCCTATAAGCTGGCGGACTTTGTCCGCCCAACGTCAACCCTGGAATTGCCCATGCCCGCATCCGTCCGGAAGACCAGCGCCTTCGCCACGGAGTGGCTTATCTTCGCCCTGTGCGCCCTTGTTTTGGGCGCGGTCTTCGGGCGGATGATCCATGACGAATACCGGGTCACCTCCGAAGGTGAGCGAAATCGTCTTGTCGGTGCGGCCGCGCTGACCGGCTCCCTGATCGCGCACCGCCTGGAGGCGATCAACACGACCCTGGCCACGCTCCGCGCCGAAGTGCTGGAGGATTGGCCGACCCGGTCTCGCGATCTGATCATGACCCGGGAGCGTCTTCGGACCCTGGCCGAGGCCATGACCAGCGTGCGCACCCTGGCCGTTCTGAACGCCACCGGCGCCATCGTGAGTTCGAACCTGGATGCCCTGGTCGGGCAATCCTTTGCCCATCGCGAGTATTTTCAGGCCGCGCGCGCCAATCCCCATCCCGATGTTCTCCATGTCAGTCCGCCCTTCCTGACCACGAGCGGCGTGTGGCTCGTGACTCTGTCCCGGGCGGTCGTCGGTCCGGACGGCAATTTTGTCGGCGTGGTCCTCGCGTCCCTCGATCCCCAGGATTTTCAACGCATCCTGGACGTGGTGCGCCATGCTCCCGACGCGTGGGCCACGCTGGTGCATGGAGATGGCCTCCTTTTTGTCTGGGAGCCGCGGATCGAGGGCATGGTGGGCAAGAGTCTGGCCCAGCCGGGCGCGTTTTTTCAGCTCCACCGGGAAAGCGGCCGCATGGCCTCGTTTTTCGAGGGAGTGGTCTATGCCAACAACGAGGATTCCATGTTCGCGCTCCAGACCATCCAGCCAGAGGCGTTGCGCATGGACAAGCCTCTCGTGGTCGGTTTCGGGCGAAACATGGACGCCATTCTGGGGCCGTGGCGGGGGCACGTCCGAGACCACGCCCTGTTGTACGCCGTCTTGCTTGGCGTCGGGAGCGTCAGCCTGTTCGCGACCCAACGGTGGAGGGCCAGGGCCGACCGCGCGGCCGACCAGGCCGCGTCCCTGCTCCGCGCGGCCCGGGCCGATCTGGAGAGTTTTTTCGCCATCACGCCGAATATGCTCGGCATCATCGATTTCATGGGCGTTTGCCGTGCGCTCAACCCGGCCTGGACCACGGTCTTGGGCTATTCGCCCTTGGATTTGGAGGGGCGATCCTGCCGGGATCTCTTTCATTCCGACGACTCGGCCGTGGTCGAGGCTGCGATCGAGGAACTGCGCGCGGGCCGGACCGTCTCCGGCCTGGTCGCGCGTTTTCGGCGCAAGGACGGCGCGTACCGTTTTTTGGAATGGTCCGCCGCCGCCCGCGACGACCTCATCTATGCCGCCGCCCTGGATGTGACCGAGCGTCAGAGGACGGAACAACATCTGTATGATCTAGCCTATCACGACCGCTTGACCGGACTGCCCAACCGGACGCTTTTTTTCGACCGTCTGGCCCAGGTCGTGTCCCAGGCTCTGCGCGGGCGCAAGCGGGCCGCCGTCTTGTTCATCGATCTGGACGGCTTCAAGAAGGTCAACGACGAGCACGGCCATGACGCCGGCGACACGGTCTTGCGGGCCGTGGCCGCGCGTTTCCTGACGACGGTGCGGGCCTCGGACACGGTGGCCCGCATTGGCGGCGACGAATTCGTCCTCATCCTGCCCGAGATCGGCGGCCCCGACGCGGCCGCCGTCGTGGCCCGGAAGATCCTGGCCGCCGTGGCTCCGGACATCGCCCTGTCCGCGACGCAAACCTGCGCGGTGGGGGCCAGCATCGGCATCGCCGTCTGTCCGGAGAACGGAGCCAATGTCGACGATCTGCTCATGGCCGCGGACGGCGCCATGTACCAGAGCAAGAAGGGCGGGAAGAACCGTTATGTCTTCGCGGGGGACGCGCGCGCGGAACAGATTGTCCTGGACGAGTCGGCCATTGTCGGCGTGCCCGAGATCGACGAGCAACACGCGGAGATGGCGGCCCTGGTCAATCGGATTTGCGCGGCTCTGCGGACCCGGCCCGACGAGTTCGACCTGGAGCGCCTGTTCACGGAACTGGCGGAATTCACCCATCATCACTTCGCGACCGAGCACCGCCTCATGCAGGCTCACGCCTATCCGGGGCTGGCCGCTCACGACGCGGCACACCGCGAATTGCTGGCCGAACTCGGCCACATCCGGGCGGAGCTGTCCGGCGTCGAGGACCGTTTTCTGTTCGCCCTGCTCCGGACCTGGCTCCTGGAACACATCCTGACCGAGGACAAGCCCCTGGGCGCGTTTCTGCGCTCGGCCGCCCCTCGGCCGTCCGCGTAGTCACGGCCGCTGCGCGTGGGCTACCCGCCCAGGATCGAGGCCAGCTCTTCCTTGTGGTCGGAATGGACCACGGCCAGGACCTCGTCGCCGGGCAAAAGCACGGTCTCGCCATG
>CAYLNA010000212.1:0-2033 GCA_964384665.1 uncultured Desulfovibrionaceae bacterium
GGGGACAAGGTCGCGGCCGGCGACATCCTCGTCCAGCTCGACACGAGCCAGGAAACGGCCCAGCTCCGCGCCCTGGAGGCCAGCGCCAATCTGGCCAGGGTCAATCTGAAGCGTTTCGGGACGTTGTTGGCCCAGCAGTCCACAGCCAAATCCGAATACGACACGGCCCAGGCCACCCACGACCAGCTCGTGGCGGAAATGGACGCCATCCGGGCCGTCATCGCCAAGAAGACCGTGCGCGCCCCCTTCGCCGGCGCCCTCGGCCTGCGTCAGGTCA
Source organism: uncultured Desulfovibrionaceae bacterium (assembly GCA_964384665.1). Taxonomy (GTDB): domain Bacteria; phylum Desulfobacterota; class Desulfovibrionia; order Desulfovibrionales; family Desulfomicrobiaceae; genus Desulfomicrobium. The sequence continues at coordinate 278 of CAYLNA010000212.1, forward strand.
ATCTGGGCCAGAACCTGGGCGACACCGATCCCATCGTCAGCTTGCAGCGCCTGGACCGGGTGCATGTGGAATTTGTCCTGCCCCAGCAGCAGGTCCATCTGGTCCGACCCGGGCACACGGTCCGCGTCACCTCCGACGCCCTGCCCGGCCGCATGCTGGAAGGCCGGCTCAAGGCCATCGAGCCCCTGGCCGACAGCGCCACCCGCACCGTGCGCATGCAGGCCGTGCTCGACAATCCGGACGAGGCCCTGCGGCCGGGCATGTTCGTGACAGCTAGCGTGGTCCTGCCCGAAAAGCGGGACGTGGTCCTGGTTCCGGCCACGGGCGTGCTCTATGCCGCCTACAGCGACTCGGTCTTTCTGGTCGAGGCGGCCAACGCCACCACGCCCGAGGCCGGCTTGGTTTTGCGCCAGCAGTTCGTCAAGCTGGGCGAGCGGCGGGGGGATTTCGTGTCCATCGTCAGCGGCGTCAAACCCGGCGACACCGTGGTCAGCACCGGCGTGTTCAAGTACCGCAACGGGCAGGCCGTGGTCGAGGACAATACCCTGGCCCCGAACTTCCAGCTTGCGCCCCGACCGGAAAATTCCTGAGTCCTCGGGCCTGGTGCATCCATGAAATTCACCGATATCTTCATCCGCCGTCCCATTCTGGCCCTGGTTGTCAACCTGCTCATCATCATCGCCGGCCTCCAGGCCGTCGCCACCCTGAGCGTGCGCCAATATCCACGCAGCGACAACGCCATGGTCACGGTCAGCACGACCTATATCGGCGCCAGCCCCGAGCTGGTGCGCGGGTTCATCACCACGCCCCTGGAGCGGGCCATCGCCGCAGCCGACGGCATCGACTACATCCAGTCCGAAAGCGCCCAGAATCTTTCCACCATCAAGGTTCGCCTCAAGCTCAACTACGATCCGATCAAGGCCCTGTCCGAGATCAGCGCCAAGGTCGATCAGGTCCGAGGCGACCTGCCGCCCGAGGCCGAAGTGCCGATTTTGAATGTTGAATCGGCCGACAGCCAGTTCGCCTCGGCCTATTTGAGCTTCACCTCGCCCGATCTGGAGCAGAACCAGATCACGGACTACCTCATGCGCGTGGTCCAGCCCCGCCTTTCAGCCCTGAGCGGGGTCCAAAAGGCGGACATCCTGGGCGCGCGGACCTTCGCCATGCGCGTCTGGCTCAAGCCCGAGCGCATGGCCGCCCTGAACGTGACTCCGGCCGCCGTGCGCCAAGCCCTGGCCGCCAACAACTATCTTTCGGCCCTGGGGCAGACCAAGGGCGAACTGATCCAGATCAACCTCACGGCCGACACGGATCTGCGTTCGGCCGAGGAATTCAAGCGTCTGGCCATCCGCGAGCAGAACGGCGCCGTGGTCCGTCTGGGCGACATCGCCGATGTGGCTCTGGGCGCCGAGGATTATGGCGCGGAAGTACGTTTCACCGGCAAAACCGCCGTCTTCATCGGCGTCTGGCCCCTGCCCAACGCCAATTCCATCGACGTCATCAAGCTCGTGCGGGAGGAAATGGAATCCATCCAAAAATCCCTGCCCTCGGGCATGGAGGGTCGCATCGCCTACGACGCCACGGAATACATCAACAGCGCCATCCACGAAGTCATCAAGACCCTGGGCGACACGCTGATCATCGTGGTCATCATCATCTTTCTGTTCATGGGCTCGTTTCGGGCCGTGGCCATTCCGGTCATAGCCATTCCCCTGTCCCTCATTGGCGCGGTCTTTCTGATGCAGGCCTTCGGCTT
>CAYLNA010000212.1:2133-3826 GCA_964384665.1 uncultured Desulfovibrionaceae bacterium
CCGGCCGTGTATCTGGTCTGGATCGTGGTCAGCGCCTTGTCCGTGCCCATGTTCAGCATGTCGGCCACGGAGCTGGCGCCGTCCGAGGACCAGGGCGTCATCTTCGGCATCCTGGACGCCTCGGCCGACTCCACCCTGGATCAGACCAGCGCCTACTCCGCCGCCGCGAACCGGGTTTTCCTCGACGTGCCCGAGGCCCAGTTCACCTTCCAGATCACCATGCCCACCAGCGGCTTCGGCGGGTTGGTCGTGGCCCCGTGGGAACAGCGGGAACGGACCGTGGCCGAGATCCTGCCCGAGGTGCAAGCAGCCTTGGGCCGCATTCCCGGCATCCAGATGTTTCCGGTCACGCCCCCGGCCCTGCCCGGCGGCGGCGATTTTCCGGTGGAATTCATCATCGCCTCCACGGCCGAGCAGGATCAGATCCTGGAATTCGCCCGTCAGATCCAGCTCAAGGCCATGCGGAGCGGCATGTTCGCCTTTCCGCCGCTCATCGACGTCAAGATCGACCAGCCCCAGGCCGAATTGGTCATCGACCGCGACAAGGTCGCGGCCATGGGCCTGAACCTGGCCAGCGTGGGCGGGGACGTGGCGGCCATGCTCGGCGGCAATTACGTCAATCGCTTCAACATTGATGGCCGCAGCTACAAGGTCGTGCCCCAGATCCAGCGCATGGACCGCCTGACTCCGGAGCAACTCAAAAGCATCCATGTCACCGGACCCAACGGCCAGCTCGTGCCCCTCGCGTCCCTCGCCGACATCAAGATGTCCACCGTGGCCCGGTCCCTGAACCGCTTCCAGCAGCTCAACGCGGTCAAGATCAGCGGCGTGGCCATCCGGCCCCTGGACGAGGCCCTGCGCTTTCTGGAGGACGAGGCCACGAAGATTCTGCCCAAGGGCTACGTGCTCGACTACACGGGCGATTCCCGTCAGCTGCGGACCGAGGGCAACAAGTTCCTGACCGCCTTCGGCCTGGCCGTGGTGCTCATCTTTCTGGTCCTGGCCGCCCAGTTCAACAGCTTCCGCGACCCCTTCGTCATTCTGGCCGGCTCCGTGCCCCTGGCCGTGTTCGGTTCCCTTATTTTCACCTTTCTCAAGATGCCGGACCCGAGCGTGGCCTTCTGGACCGCGGGCTGGACCACGACCATGAACATCTATTCCCAGGTCGGTCTGGTCACCCTGGTCGGTCTGGTCTCCAAGAACGGCATCCTCATCGTCGAGTTCGCCAACCAGCTTCAGAAGCTGGGCCGCTCCAAGCGCGAGGCCGTGCGCGAGGCGTGCCTGACGCGGCTGCGGCCGATCCTCATGACCTCCGGCGCGACCATCGCCGGACATTTCCCCCTGACCCTGGTCACGGGCGCGGGCGCGGCGGCGCGGAACTCCATCGGCCTGGTCTTGGTCGGCGGCATGGCCGTCGGCACCCTCTTCACCCTTTTCGTCATCCCGTCCATCTACATGCTCGTCGCCCGCGACCATTCCCACGACCGGGAAAAGGACGCCATCGGCCGCGACGTGATCGGCGGCGATTCCCTGGTGGAATAGGGATGTGGCTGCTGGCTCTGGGTTGGGCCGCGTGGGGGGCGCTGCACAGTCTGCTCGTCGGCCCGGCCTGCGTGGCCGCCATCACGCGGCGTTTTCCGCGCGTTGGTCCGTATTACCGGCTGGCCTATAACGGGCTGGCCGGACTGACCCT
>CAYLNA010000213.1:0-3826 GCA_964384665.1 uncultured Desulfovibrionaceae bacterium
CGGGATGGAGAAGATGGGCGGCATGGGCAACATTTCGGCCATGATGAAGCAGTTGCAGGATCATCCGGACGATGTCGAGGCCATGCGCGCCCTGGGCATGGCTTTCATGGACATGCAGGCCTGGGACAAGGCCTCTTCGTTCTGGGATATGATCTTGAGTAAAACGCCGGGCGATGTCATGGCTCTGAATCAGAAGGGCATCTGTCTGTTCGAGCAAAAGATGTACGCGCCGGCGGCCGAGCAGTTCGAGCGCATGCTCGGCGTCGAGCCGGCCAATTATCACGCCCATTTCAACCTGGGCATCCTGTACAAGCATTACCTGGAGCAGCCGGACAAGGCCGCTCCGCATTTCCAGACCGTGATCGACGCCAAGCCCGAGGACCAGGAACTGGTCGACAGCGCCCGCCGCGAACTGGGCGGAAAGTGAGGCCTGGCGCGGCTGTTTGACACAGATGAGGGGCTGATGATAGGTGCCCTCGATTCGTTTCCCCGCATGCGAAAGGGCTTGGTGTCCGAGCCTTGGTTGATACTCGTAACTTGAACACTGTGGAGGATCTGATGAAACGTTTTTCTGGTCTTGTGATCGCGGCGTGTCTGTCCCTGTTGACCAGTCCGGCCTTTGGCGCCGACACCATCAAGATCGGCGTGGCCGGGGCCCACACGGGTGATTTGGCCTCCTACGGCCTGCCCACGGTCAACGCGGCCAAGCTCGTGGCCAAGGATGTCAACGCCAAGGGCGGCATCGACGGCAAGCAGATCGAACTCTTGGTGCAGGATGAGGAGTGCAAGCCGGAAAAGGCCACCAACGCCGCCACCAAGCTGGTCTCCGACGGCGCGGTCGTGGTTTTGGGCCACATCTGCTCCGGCGCCACCAAGGCCGCCCTGCCCATCTACACCGAGGCCAAGCTCGTGTGCATGTCCCCCTCGGCCACCAATCCGGAACTGACCCAGAGCGGCCAGTACCCGACATTTTTCCGCACAATCGCCTCCGATGACGCGCAGGCCAAGTTGGGCGTGGAATTCGCCATCGACAAGCTCGGCGCCAAAAAAATCGCCGTGCTCCACGACAAGGGCGACTACGGCAAGGGCTACGCGGAATTCGCCCAGAAGTTCATCAAGGAAGGCGGCAAGGCCGAGGTCGTGCTGTTCGAGGGCGTGACCCCCGGCGCGGTGGATTATTCCTCCGTGGTCCAGAAGATCCGCAAGGCCGGCGCCGACGTGGTCCTGTTCGGCGGCTACCACCCGGAGGCCTCCAAGATCGTGTCCCAGCTGAAGAAGAAGAAGGTTGACGTGAAGTTCATCTCCGATGACGGCGTCAAGGACGACACCTTCATCAAGGTCGCCGGCGCCGACGCCGAGGGCGTGTATGCATCCGGTCCGCAAGATGTGTCCGGCCTGGCGATGAACAAGGCCGCCCGCGCCGCCCATGTCGCCGAGTTCGGAACCGAGGCCGGCGCCTTCTTCGATTCCGCCTATGCCGCCATGTTGGCCCTGGTCAACGCCATCGACAAGGCCGACTCCACCGATTCCGTCAAGGTCATGACCGCCCTGCGGTCCGAGAACGTCGACACCACCGTCGGCACGATCAAGTTCGACGCGCGCGGCGACGCCGAGGGCGTGGGCTTCTCCATGTACCAGGTCCAGGGCGGCAAGTACGTGGAATTGAAGTAGGAGCGCGTTTTATCATGCACCATGACCGAGGGACAGGCCAAGCCTGTCCCTCGGTGTTTTCAATGCATCCGCTCCAGCGGCGGATGCCGTGTCCCGATCGGGAAGGGAAATATGGACTGGCAGTACTTTTTCGAACTTTTCTTGGGTGGTCTGACCCGTGGCAGCATCTACGCCCTGATCGCCATCGGTTACACCATGGTCTATGGCATCATCGAGCTGATCAACTTCGCCCACGGCGAGGTGTACATGCTCGGTGCCTTCACCGGATTGATCGTGGCCAGCGCTCTTGGATTCATGGGCTTTCCGGCTCCAGTGATCCTGGTCATGGCGGCTGTGGTGGCCATCATCTACTGCGCCGCCTACGGCTACACCATGGAGAAAATCGCCTATAAGCCTCTGCGTGGCGCCGGGCGTCTGTCGCCGCTCATTTCGGCCATAGGTATGTCTCTTTTTCTGCAAAATTACATCATTCTGGCCCAGACCTCTGATTTTTTGCCATTTCCCAGTCTGATTCCTGAATTCGCCTTTCTTGACCCCATCTCCCATGTGTTCGCCTCGTCCGATTTCGTCATCGTCGTGACCAGTGCCGTGTTCATGACCGCCCTGACCGTGTTCATCAAGTACACCAAGATGGGCAAGGCCATGCGCGCAACGGCTCAGAACCGGAAGATGGCCATGCTTCTGGGGGTTGACGCGGATAAAATCATTTCCGTGACCTTCATTCTCGGTTCGTCCCTGGCGGCTTTGGGGGGCGTGCTCATCGCCTCGCACGTCGGCATGGTCAATTTTGCCATCGGCTTTTTGGCTGGCATCAAGGCGTTTACCGCCGCCGTATTGGGTGGCATCGGGTCCATCCCCGGCGCCATGCTCGGAGGCCTGTTCCTGGGGTTGTCCGAAAGTTTCGCCACCGGTTATATTTCCAGTGATTACGAGGACGTTTTCGCTTTCACCCTGCTGGTGGTTTTTCTGATTTTTCGGCCTTCGGGCATCATGGGCAAGGCCAAGGTCGAGAAAGTCTAGGACGTCCGCAACCTGCGCATCGGGATACAGCAATGCACGAGTTCAAAAAATCGATTCTGGTCAGCATCTGGTTCATGTTCCTGACCTTTCCCATCATGGTCATCCGCGTCAACACTATTGAGAATACCGTGGTGTGGCGTTGGGAAAATTTGGCCGTCATCGGCATAGGCAGCTTCATTCTATCGTTTGTGTGGCGATGGGCTCTGCGCCGCAAGGAAGCCGGGCAAAGCTCGCTCGGCGCCGGATCGGCCAAGATGGGCCTACTGGCCACGGTACGGGGCAATCCGAGGTTGAGCCGCATGGCCCAAGGCGCGGCCCTGATTTTGTTTTTGGTCATTCCCTGGCTGGTCACCACCTACCAGACCAATATCCTCATTTCCTTCCTGCTTTATGTCATCCTGGGATTGGGACTGAACATCATCGTTGGCGTGGCCGGTCTGCTTTTTCTTGGGCATGCCGCGTTCTACGCCATTGGCGCTTATGCCTACGCTCTGCTTAACCAATATTTCGGAATCGGATTCTGGGTCGCCCTGCCCATTGGCGGCTTGGTCGCGGCCCTGGCCGGCGTGGCCCTGGCCTTTCCGGTGCTGCGTCTGCGCGGGGATTATCTGGCCATCGTCACGCTGGGCTTTGGCGAGATCGTGCGCTTGTTGCTGGAAAATTGCAGTTCCATCACGGGCGGTCCCTCCGGCGTCTCCAACATAGCCAGGCCGGGCCTGATGAATATGGACCTGTCCGTGGCCGGGGCCAACATTTACATTTATTACATCGTGTTGGGGATGGCCGCGATCACCATCGTGGCTGTGTCCCGTCTGAAGGACTCGCGCATTGGCCGGGCCCTGCAGGCCTTGCGCGAAGATGAGATCGCCTGCCAAGCCATGGGCATCGACCGGGTTGGCGTGAAACTCATGGCCTTTGGTCTGGGTACGGCCTGGGCCGGGTTTGCGGGCGTCATTTTTGCGGCCAAGACCACGTTCATCAATCCTGCCAGCTTCACCTTTTTCGAATCGGCCATCATCCTGTCTATCGTAGTCCTGGGCGGCATGGGTTCCAACCTGGGGGTCATTCTAGGGTCGGCGTTTCTGGTTCTGCTGCCGGAGTACATGCGCGCTTTTTCCGAATACCGCATGATTCT
>CAYLNA010000214.1:0-3823 GCA_964384665.1 uncultured Desulfovibrionaceae bacterium
GATCCTTGGCCAGGGCCATGGTCGGACAGAGCGCGAGCGCCGCCAGGGCCAGGGTCAGAAAACGTTTGATGGACATGACTTCCTCCATGGGATGATGGCGCGGCCGCGCCGGGCTTTGGGCCGGGATGGGCCTTCCGCGAACCCTCGCGGAAGCCGGGTCAAATAGGGAACCGGACCTCGAATGTAAACCCGGACTTTGCCAGCACGGAGCGGGAAGTCAACACCGGGCCGAGTCCGATGGAGCGCGGCAAGGCGCGCCGTGCGTTGCCAAGCGTCACGTTGTGTGCTCAAATCGGGCCGACGATCCTGTCGATTTCTGACCGCAAGGAGCGCGCGATGCCGGATACGCCAGCCATGCCTCCCGCCTGGGACGCCCCACACGAAGCTCTCTATGCCTTGATTCTGGACGCCGAGCGGGAACGCGCGGCGGCCATGGTTCTCGAACATGCCGCCGCGCACGGATTTCAGGCCGCAGTCGCCGATCTGCTCGAACCGGTCCTGGAGCGGGTCGGCGAAGCCTGGCTGCGGGAGAATCTGTCCCTGGCCCAGGGCTACGTGGCCGGGAAGATCGCCGAGGATGTCCTCGTGGCCGCGGCCGAGGCCCACGGCGACCTGCGCCTGGACGAAAAGGGGCCGGTGGTGTTGGGCAATGTCGAGGACGACTACCATTCCCTGGGCCGGAAAATGGTCGCGGTCTTCCTGCGCGCGGCCGGCTGGAAGGTCATCGACCTGGGCAACGATGTCGCGGCGGCGGAATTTGTCCGCGCGGCGTGCGAGCACGGGGCGCGGGTCATCGGCGTTTCGGCCATGATGCTGACCACGGCCGAGAACATCCGCGCCGTGCGGGCCGAAATCGACGCCCAGGAGCTTTCCGGCCGGGTGCGGCTGGCCGTGGGCGGAGCGGTCTTTAAGCTGCGCCCGGAACTGGTGGACGAGGTCGGCGGGGATGGCGCGGCTCCCAGCGCCATGCAGGCCCCGGCTCTTTTTGACCGTTTGTGGGCCGAGAGCCTGGCCGGGGAGGACGCATGACCAGTCTGGAACGCGTGTTGGCCGCCCTGCGCGGCGAGGCCGCCGACCGCCGGGCCCATACCCTGACCCTGAGCCTGTACGGAGCCCGCCTGTCGGGCTGCCCGATGCGGGACTATTTCGCCGATCCCAAGCGGTATCTGGAAGGACAGACCGAGGTCGTCCGGCGGCTGGACCCGGACATCCTGTTCACGCCCTTCGCTCTGCCCCTGGAGGCCCTGGCCTACGGCGGGGAAGCGATCTGGTTCGACCGTTTCCCACCCAACCTGCGCAAACCGCCCTTTCGCGCTGCGGACCAGGTCCAGCCCCTGGGCGAAGCGCTGCTGACCGCGCCCGGCATGGCCTATCTGCTCGACGCCACGACGCTTTTGGCGCGGGCTCATGGCGGGGAACGGCCCGTCTGCGCCGTGGTCACGGCTCCGGTGGATCTGCCGGCCATGCTGCTCGGCATCGAGGCCTGGCTTGAAGTTCTGCTTTTTCAGCCGGACCAGGCCGAGGCTTTGCTGGATCTGGCCCGGGACCATTTCCTGCGCCTGACCGCCGCGTTTTTCGCGGCCGGCGCGGCCTTTGTCGCCTGTCCGGTCATGTTCGCCAATCTGCGTCTGGTCACGGCCGGCCTGCTCGAAGGACGGATTCTGCCCGCCCTGGCCCGGGCGTTCGGGCAGGTCCAGGGGCCGGTGATCTTCCACCATGGCGGCAACCGCATTCTCGATCATCTGCGCCGCTACGCGGATTTGCCCAACGTGGCCGGATTCGTGCTCGACCCCCGCGACAATCTCGCCCAGGCGCGGGACATGCTCGGGCCGGGGCGGCTCATGCTCGGCAATCTGAACGGCCCGGCCCTGTCGCGCATGTCACCGGGCGAGGCCCATGCCGCAGCCGCCGGTATTTTGGCCGAGCGGGCCGGGGACCGCTTCTTCATCCTGGCCTCGGGCCATGCGGACGTTCCCTTCGACACGGACCTGGAAACGCTTCTGGCCGTGCGCCGGGCGGTCCGGGACAGCGGAGGCGCGGCGTGAGCACGCTGGTCGTGAGTTGCGGTATTTTCCAGGCCGAACTGGCCGCCCTGGCTCCGCGATTGCCGGGCCTGCATCCGGTCTGCCTCGATTCCATGCTGCACATGCGCCCCCAGGACCTGCAGGCGCGCATCGACGGCGTGCTGGTCGAGCGCGCGGCGGACACGGCGCTGTTCATTTATGGGGACTGCACCCCGCGCATTGTCGAACTCTGCCGTCGGCCCGGCTTCGCCAAGACCCAGGGCCGCAACTGCTGCGAGATCCTGCTCGGGCGGGAGGACTATCACCGTTTGCGCAAAAGTGGGGCCTTCTTTTTCCTGCCCGAGTGGACCCTGCGCTGGCGCGAGGTCTTCGAACGGGAACTCGGCTTTGCCCGAATCCGGGAGGCGGGGGAGATGCTGCGGGAAACCCACTCCGGGTTCATTTATCTGGACACCGGAGTCATGCCCGCGCCACGCGCCGTGCTGCGCGACATCGAGCGGGAACTCGGCTTGCCCGTGGAAATCCTGCCCGTGGGGCTGGACCGCCTGGAGCGGCGCATCCGTGAAGCCCGCGAGGCGCTGCATGGGTAGCGCCCACGACTCGCAGGCGTTCTACCAGCTCTTCACGGATCTGGCGACCGGCACCCTGGAGCACGTCGCCGATCCTCTCCGCTGCGCCGAACATGTGGCCGAACAGGTCCGGGAACTGCTCGGCGTCAAGGCCGTGGCCGTTCTGGGCTGCATGGGCCATGTCCTGCCCCACGTCGTGCTGGCCGTGCGGCCCCTGCGGCATCTTGAGTTGATCCGGCGACCGGAAATGGACCGCCTGGTTCACCTCAGCCACAATTTCACCGAAGTCATGACCATCGGCCCCGAGGATCCCGGTCCGGCGGGAAGCCTCTTGCGGGCCATGGACCTCGGCGCGTCCATCCTCGTGCCCTTGCGCGTGGGGAGGCGGCACATCGGGGCCCTGGCCTTGCTCGGTCTCATGGACATGCACGGCATCGAGGCCATCGTGCGCGGCCTGAACCGCCTGGCTCCGCTGCTGGCCCTGATCATGCGCCAGGCCGACCAGTTCCGGGATTTGGAAGTGGCGGTGCGCGAGCGCACGGCCGAACTGCGGGCGGCGCGGGATCGCCTGGAGGAGCAGCACGCCTTCCTCTCCGCCCTGCTGGCGAGCCTGCCCAATCCCGTCTGCGTGGAGGACGCCCAGGGTCGGATTCTGCGCTGCAACCACGCCTACGAGACGCTTTTCGGCTCCGAGCGGACCCTGATCGGCACGGTCGGACCGTGCGTTGTCGTTCCGGATCAGCCGCCAGCCTGGACCGACGGCGTGGACGACGAGCCCCGACGCGAGGAATGCGAATGCCGGCTGCTCGACGGGACCGTGCGGCGCATGCTTTTGGCCCGGGCTCCGTTTCGGGACCGCCAAGGGGTGGTGACCGGTTTCATCAATGTTCTGACCGATGTCACGGATCTGGCCGAGGCCCGTGGCGCGGCCGAGGCCTCCAGCCGGGCCAAGTCCGAATTCCTGGCCAACATGAGCCATGAAATCCGCACGCCCCTGAACGGCGTTCTGGGCATGCTCCAACTTCTGGAGCGGACCGCCCTGGACGAGGAGCAGCAGGATCTGGTCCGCACCGCGACCCGCTCGTCCCGGCGGCTGACCCAGCTTTTGTCCGACATCCTCGACTTGTCCCGCATCGAGGCCGGGAAGCTGGACCTGGAGAGCGCGGCCTTCCGCTTCGCCGATCTGCGGGACGCGGTGCTCGACCTGTTCGCCACCACGGCCGCGGACAA
>CAYLNA010000215.1:0-3823 GCA_964384665.1 uncultured Desulfovibrionaceae bacterium
GAACATGACGCTTGTCTGCCTTATCGGACAAAAGGTAAAACTTTTTATCGAAAAGGAAAGCGAACCCGTCCAGACCGCCTCTGCTCGCGCTCGCTAAAAATAGAAAGACACGGACAATACGGCTTGGCGCGCCGGAAAAAACGAATCGAGGGTCACCATCTCCTGTTGATAGGAAAAACGCTGGTCGAAGATATTCTTCACATCCAGGCTGATCCGTCCTTTTCTGTTGGGGAACGTGTACGAACAGCCGGCATTGAACAGGGCGAACATTTCGTCGTCCAGTTTGTCCCCGCCCAGATCACGCGCGTCCGCGTCGACAAAATGCTGGTGGACCAGGACGCTGCTGGCCGTGGCGCCAAAGCCGTTCTCATGCAGATAGGACAGCCCCAGGGCCAGATCCGCTTCCGAAAAATCCGTATTCGGAGAAAAACTCAAGGCAAAATCATTGGGGAGAAGACGTTTGGCGGACACGGTCGTCCACAACCCCAATGATGGAGTGAGGATGCGGTTCAACGTGGCCTGGGCCAGAAACCGGCGTACTTTTATGTCCCTGACTTCATTATCGCTTGCGGGATCGTATTCCGGATTTTTCACGTCATGGGCATTGAGGCGCATCACGCTGTAGGTCAGGTCGTTCCACTGACGCTCCCACGCCACTCCCGCCTCCAGCACTTCGGAGCCGTCATCGGCGTTGAGCCAGCTAGGAAAACCAGCCACATCGGCTGGTTGCAGGGTGCTTTGATACATCAAATGGGTGTTCAGATAATTCTGCAGCGCGAAACGCAGCACATCCCGGTCCGTGACCTGCCAGTTGAGCCCGAACCGTGAGCCGACAAGATTTCGGTCCACGGGATCGGAATATCCATAGCGCACTGCGGACGTGCGCTCGGCGGACAGCCCGAATTCGACCACAAGATGAGTAATGGGTTTCCAATAATCAAGCACATAGACGTTGAGACTGTCCTGGTCTCCGGAATAGCGATTGGGATTGAAATATTCGTAGATGAAGAAAGGCTCTCCTTCGTACCACCACCAGTAGGAGTCCCGCTCGTCGTAATCATAATGGAAGCTGCCTCGGAAAAAATCCGCTCCGGCCATGATTGTGTGGGGGCCCGATGTGAACTGTTGCTGGGCCTGGATGTTGGTGAACGTCATGGATGTCTCGCGCTCCGTGTCCACGAGTTCGCCGATGGGCCACCCTTCGTACTCCCAGTAGTTCGGATCGTGGGTTTGATCCGTGTATTTCCAGGAGTGGAACGACTGTTTGCCATAGAGCAGCAACGTCGATTCCGGTGTGAAGCGTCGAACATAGCTGAGTTCTCCAAATCTCGTGCGAAAATCCTGCTCCATGACGCGGGAGTTGTGATAGCTCCAATCGTTGAGGGAATTGGTGTCTTCCGCCGTCGTGTCGTGCAAGGTGAGTGAACCAAAAAAGGCGTCCTTGACCGTGGGCTCCCATTTGACCAGTCCGGACGCCATGATCGGCTGCGTCATGGAATTGTGGTCACGCATCCCCTCATCCCTCGTTATCGAGGCGAACGTATCGAGCGCGAAGCCAGGCGCGCCGCCGTATCCCTCGATGCCCGCGCTGTTCACGGCGTTCCCATTGCTCCACGCTCCCGTGGATCCCGTTGCAAACACCCTTGCATACGGAGACTCGAACATGGGCGTGTAATCGAGTCCGGAAAACGTGTTTTGGTTGGCGGGAGAAAGCAGGCGGAACAGGGTCAGCTCCGACCCAGCGGCCGACGTTCGTTGTCGGGAATAGGCGAACACGGAACTCAGGAACAAATGCGCGGAAGGATTTTGCGGATCGTTTTTCACGGCGGTCAAGGCCTTGCTGTATGACCATTCACCCAGGCCAAGCGAGGAATAGGACTTGGCCAAATCCGTATTGCGCACGGCCAAATCGCGATCGAGCATGAGCGATGACCGGAACACGGCCCTGTTGTCATTCTTGGCGATGGAGGTGTTGATTTCTTGGATGGCTTCGCCTGGCCGGTTCAAATCCGTCAACGCGATGCCCTTGTACAGGTGCGGGGTGGGATCGTTGGGGTCCAGGGTGCTGGCGTAGTCGAAGGTTGCCAACGCCTTGTCGAAAGCCCGCGACTGGAAAAACGCCTTGCCGAGCATGGACTGAAACTGACTCACTCTGGGGTCGAGCAGGGTGGCGGCGAGCAGTTCACGCAATCCGGACACTTCGTCGCCACGGGCGTACGCGCACAAACCCAGGCCGAGATGGGGATCGGCAAGAGACGGATCCAGGCGCGCCGATTGCTCGAAAGACTGACGGGCGGATTCATGGTCGCGCAGGGCCAGATGCACAAAGCCGTTCATGCTCAGCACCGAGGCGTCGCGAGGGGCGATGGCCGCGGCTCGGTTCAGCGTATCCCGCGCCTCGTCCAAATGTTCGGCGCCCAACCTCAGGCGCGCCAAATACAGCAATGGCTCGACCATCTCCGGGTCACGCTTCGTGGCCAGAATCATCCGTTGTTCGGCGCGGAGCAAATCAAAAAAGGCGATATCGACCAGTCCGACGCCGAGCAGGGCTTGGGGAGAATCCGGGGCGGCCCGCAGCGCCGCCTCGGCATGGATGCGCGCTTCGTCCTTGCGGTTACCCACCAGCGCGATCTGCGCCAACTGCGCGTGGCATCCGGCATGGTCCGGCGCCAAGGAAAGGCCTTTCTGCAACAGCTCGCGCGCCAACTCGGGTTTTCCGGCCATGAGCGCGAGAAATCCGCCCACGGCGAGCATATCCGGCGTCCGTGGCCGGTCCTTCGCGGCCTTCATGAAAAAGGTGAAGGCTTGGTCCTGGGCTCCGAGCCGATAGAGCGCGAGGCATCGTCCGGCCACGGCTTGCGGACTTTGAGCGGAACGCAAGGCCGTCTCGAAATGCTCCAGCGCGGTTTGATCATGGCCAGCGCGGAGTTCAAGGAATCCCAACACGGTCCGTGCTCGGGATTGCTCCCCGGTGCTCAACTCGGACAAAGCCAGTTCGCGCGCGCCTGGAAAATCCCCGCGATCATAAGCCTGCCAGGCTCGAGAGCCGGAACCCATGTCTCCCAGGGACGCGAGTTTGAGTTCACGGATATTTCCCGTGCCCGGATAATAGAGAACCCACTGCACGGCATCCAGGGGTTGGAGCATAACCTGCTTGCGTGGCGCCTGACCCGGACGAGCCTGGGCCATCTCACCGGAGAAAAGATCCAACGACCCATAATCGTTGAAGATAGCCAGACGTCCCTGGAGCAGGGCAATGACGCTGGCCCCCTCGCTGTCCACGTCCACCGTGAACTCCGTGCCTCGAATGGCCGCCGTCACGGCCGGGGTGTCCAGCTCAAAGCGGAAATCTTCATTGCTGTTGCGCAGCCAGGCCCGTCCCTGCCGCACTTCGTACAGGCTGCCGGCTGTCGCGGCCACGGGTTGATATCCGAGTCGGGACGACGGCGCCGCGCTCTTGAAGACCATCACCGTGTTTTCACCGAGCTTGATCTGCGATTCGTCCACGCACAAAATAGCCGCCCGGGAGGCGGGGCCCGTGCGAACCGCGTCTCCGGGCTGAATCTGGCGGCCCACTTCCGCGGGCGTCCAGACGGCGGAGCCCAGAGGCAAGGTGGCCACTTCGCCGCTCACGGACCGTATTTCCCCCACCGGGACGGCAGCGTGGACAGGTGACGGAAAAAGAAGCTGACGCATCAGCATCCCGACAAGGACAAGCATCCAGATGACGAAGATTCGCATGACTCGCTCCTCCCGCTCCGCGCGTGAATTTTCTTCCACGCTACACGAAGAAGCATGCCTGCTCAACAAGGACCTGAATCCG
>CAYLNA010000216.1:0-3798 GCA_964384665.1 uncultured Desulfovibrionaceae bacterium
TCGGCCCTGGATCAGGAAGCCGTGGCCAGGGCCAACTCCTATTATTTTCCCCTGTCCGTGGAGCCCATGTTTCCCGAGGCCCTGTCCAACGGACTGTGCAGCCTGCGCCCGGACGTGCCCCGTCTGGCCATGGTCGTGGATACGGTCTATTCCGCCAGCGGCGAACCCGGGCACCCCAAACTCTATAATGCGGTCATCCAGAGCCAGGCCCGGCTGACCTACAATCAGGTCCAATCCGCCCTGGACGACGCGCCGGACGCGCAAACCGGACCGCTTCTGCCCATGCTGACCGAGGCCGCGAATCTGGCCCGGATCTTCATGGGGCGGCGGGAAGAACGCGGTTGCCTGGACTTCGACATCCCGGAGGCGCAGGTGCGCATGGTCGACGGTCAGGTCCGGGTCGAAAGCGGGGTGCGGCTCTTCAGCCACCGTCTGATCGAGGAGTTCATGATTTCGGCCAACGAGCGGGTGGCCGAATTCCTGGGCGCGCGGGAGCGGGTTTTTCCATACCGCATTCATCCCCAGCCCGACGAGCGCAAACAGGACATTCTGCTGCGGACCCTGTCCCACACGGCCCTGGTCGACCGCCTGCCGGCCGAGGCGGACCGGGCCGGTCTGCGGCGCATCGCCGAAGCGGCGCGCGGCACGGAGCTGGAATATCTGGTCAGCCGCCTGCTGCTGCGGACCATGATGCTGGCCCAATACTCCCCGGACAACGACGGACACTACGGGCTGGCCTCCGAGGCCTATTCCCATTTCACCTCGCCCATCCGGCGCTACGCGGATCTTCTGACCCACCGCAGTCTGAAGCGGCTTCTGGCCGGGCAGGCCGAGAGCATGGACGCGGAACAGCTCCAGGCCATCTGCGACGGGCTCAACGCCTGCGAGCGCAAGGCCATGGAGGCCGAGCGGGAAATTCAGAAGCGGGCCGCCATCCTGGCCCTGGAAGACCGCGTCGGAGAGACCATGCGCGCGGTCATTTCCGGAGTGGCGGAATTCGGATTCTGGGTGGAGTTGGTCGGCATGCCCGTCGACGGCCTGGTCCGTCTGGCCACCCTGGACGATTATTACGTCTATGATCCCGAGCGACAGGACCTGCTGGGCCAGCGCACGGGCAAGACCTTCCGCCTGGGCCAGAGCCTGGACGTGATCCTGGAACAGGTCAGCCTGGAGCGGGTCGAGATCAATTTCACCCTGCCCTGAAGGGCTGGCGTCATCCCCGAGACAAAGGGCGCTCCACGCGCCCCCGCCGATCACCGTGCCGACCCTCGCGAGGGCCGGCGCGCCAATCCCAAAAATCCCGCTTCAATACTCTGAAATTGGCGTCACTTGCCGATGCAGAAGCCGTCAAAAACCGCGTCGAGCACATCCTGGGACGTGATTTCGCCGGTGATCTCGGCCAGAATGGCGCAGGCCGTGTCCAGCCCCACGC
This sequence comes from uncultured Desulfovibrionaceae bacterium, assembly GCA_964384665.1. GTDB lineage: Bacteria > Desulfobacterota > Desulfovibrionia > Desulfovibrionales > Desulfomicrobiaceae > Desulfomicrobium. The sequence goes on from CAYLNA010000216.1 coordinate 1,433, forward strand.
CCAGCACGTCATAGGGCAGGCCGGCGGCCAGATCCTGGCCCATGCGCTCCAGCTCACCCGCCGCGCGCAGGAGGGCGTCGTGCTGGCGCAGGTTGGGCGTCAGCTCCTCGGCCCGGGGTTCGCTCCCGGCCAGGCGTCGCCGGACCGTGGCCAGCAACTCGTCCACGCCCTGATTGTGCTTGGCGGAGATGGGGCAGACAGTCCGACCGGCCCACGCTTCGTGCTCCAGCCAGGCCGGCCGCTCCGCGACCAAATCCATCTTGTTGGCCACGATCAGGGCCTGAGGCGCGGCCGAGGCCAGCTCCATGTCCTCGGCGCCAGGGCCGAGGTCGGCGTCGATGACGAGCAGGGCCAGATCGGCCCGGCCCAGCAGTTCGCGGCTGCGTTCCACGCCCAATAACTCCACATGATCCGTGGTCGAGCGCATTCCGGCAGTGTCCACCAGACGCATGGGCAGCCCGTCCAGCAGGACGGACTCCTCCAGATAGTCACGGGTGGTGCCGGGGATATCGGTCACGATGGCCCGGTTGACGCCCAGGATGGCGTTCATCAGGCTCGACTTGCCGGCATTGACCTGCCCGGCCAGGACGACCAGGGCTCCGTCCCGCCAGCAGCGGTTGCGCTCGTGGTTTCCGGCCAGATCGAGCATGGCGGCCCGCGCCCGCGCCAAGCCGGCGGCCAGATCCTCGGGAGCCAGACATTCGACCTCGTCCTCGGGAAAATCCACGGCCACGCAGAGCTGGACGCGCAGGGCTTCCAACTGGCCGCGCAGCTCCCGGATCTTCTGTCCCAACAGCCCCCCCAGACGCGCGCCAGCCTGGATGGCGGCCACCTCGGACCGGGCCGCGATGAGCTCCATGACGGCCTCGGCCTGGGTCAGGTCCATGCGGCCGTTCATGACGGCGCGGCGGGAGAACTCGCCCGGCTCGGCCAAGCGCGCGCCCAGCTCCAGACAGGCCATGAGCACCCGGCGCAGCACGATCTGGCCGCCGTGGCAGTGGGCCTCCACCACGTCCTCGCCGGTGAAGGAGGCCGGGCCGGGCATGAAGGCCAGCAAGGCCTCGTCCAGGAACACGCCCTGATTCGAACGCAGCTGGCCGTGGTGCAGTCGATACGGCTTAAGGCCGGAAAACTGCGGCCGCGCGGAATGAAAAAGATGTTCCCCGATGGCCCGGCTGGCCGGGCCGCTGAGACGGACAATGCCGATGGCTCCCTGGCCCGGAGGCGTGGCGATGGCGGCGATGGTGTCGTTCATGGTACTCTGGATAATCCACGAGGTTGGGGTTGAGCGCGCGGGCGCGCGGATGCCTTGCCTTATGTTCCCGGCGACGCCCCGGCAAGAGGGCGCGGCGGCATCACCGTGGAACGTCGCCATCGGCGCCTAGTCCGAAGCGCTCGTCCGGATCCGGGCCATGGCCCGCCCCAAGCGCTTGATCCCTTCCTCGATCACGTCCTCGGTGTTGGAGGCGAAATTGAGCCGCATGCAGCTCTCGCCATCGGCGGGGTCGAGGTGGAAATTCCCGCCCGGCGCGAAGACCATCCCGGCCGCGCAGGCCCGGGGCAGAAGGTCCGACGCGCGCAAACCTTCCGGCAGCCGCGCCCAGACAAAAAGCCCGCCCTTGGGGCGCGGCCAGGTCATGTCCGGCGGCAGATGGCGGTCCATGGCCGCGAGCATGGCGTCCCGGCGGCGACGGTAGATGGCGCACGACCGTTGTAAATGAGCCGCATAGCGGCCCACGGAGACATAGTCGCGCAGGGCGCGCTGGATCAGATTGCACGTGGCCAAGTCGTGGCAGCGCTTGGAGCAGAGCAGATAGTGATGGACCGGGCCGTCGGCGATGACAAAACCCACGCGCAGTCCCGGAATGAGCATTTTGGAAAAGGTGCTCATGTAGATGACCCGGCCGTCCGGATCGAGGGACTTGAGCGTGGGCTGGGCCCGGCCCTCGTAGCGGATGTCGCCGACATAGTCGTCCTCCAGGATGGGGACGTCGTATTGGCCGGCCAGGCTGATCAGCCGCCGCCGGCGCGGCCCGCTCAGGCAGGCTCCGGTCGGATTGTGAAAATTGGGGATGGTGTAGATCAGCTTGGGCCGCCGCGCGGCCAGGATGGATTCCAGCTCGACCGGGTCCAGCCCGTCCTCGTCCAGGCCCACGGTGTGGATGTCCGCGCCGCGCGCCCGGAACACGTCCAGGGCCCCGGCATAGGTCGGCCGCTCGACGACCACGGCGTCGCCCGGAGCAAGAAGCAATTGGGCGATGAGGGACAGGGCCTGCTGGGAGCCGGCCGTGATCAGGATATTGCCGGCGCTGGTCTGAATGCCCTGGCTGGCCAGAACCTGGGCCAGGGTCTCGCGAAGGGGCAAA
>CAYLNA010000217.1:0-3797 GCA_964384665.1 uncultured Desulfovibrionaceae bacterium
GGCGTGGTCTGGGGGCGGGTCATACCGGGACACGGGTATGACGACGGCGCCCTCGCGGCCGTGGCGCGGCGCTGCCTGGAACGCCTCGCCGCAGCCGGTTGAATCCATTTATGATTATCTTTATTTTCGAAGGAATGGATACGAAATACGCGGGAGATGGATGTATTTTCCCGCATGGGTTTTCTGCGCTCCTTTTATACGCCAAGGAGTAGCAAAATGACACATGTGCGCCACATTCACACAGGTGTGGGGCGGAATGATCCAGGACGCGCGCCGACCAAATACTGGCCGGCGCGCGTTTTTTGTGCGTTGTTTTTAGCGTTTACACATCTATTTCGACATATTGCATGCACGATACGGAAAGCCGCCGACGCTTCCGAACGCGAACGCGGTCTGGCTGGAATGGGGCATGGGGAAAATATAAAGTTAACAAAACCAAAAAAATACATGCGAATTTCAAAAATGTGGCAAGAAACCATTCTGAATGCATGCCCGTGGCATGGATATTCTATGGGGGGCAAGGCCCGTGCGTTCCGAATCCGGACCGCCGCGCGACCGGGGCGCGGACGCGCGGTAAGGGGACACGGGGAAGGGCGCGGTTGTCGTGTAATCTATTATCGCTTTGTCGGCTTTCGCGAGGGAGCCCGGATTGAAAAGCAAAGGAGGCGGCTCTTGAATATACGTGGGTGAACTTCAACCGATTGACGGAGGAAAAGGAATGACGCTTGTAATCTTGGTAGTTATTTCAATGATGTGGATTCCCGTTGGCTTCTTTTTTCTTGGATCCGGGGACGCGAAGACCTGTGGCATGATGACGTTTTGCGTCGGCATCATCACGGTTCTTGGCGGATTCGCCCAGGCCCTTCTCCCAACGCCGAATTTTTGGGATGCGAGCATCCTGATCCCTTTTGGTCTTCTGTATCTCGTCATTGGCCACGCCTTGCTGTGGGGCGTTGAAAACATGAAGTCCGTGGGCAACGCGAGCTTGATGCTCTCCGTGCTCTGCGCCATCTATTGCATCGCCAACCTGAGCGGTTTTCCCGACGGCATGGCCAAGGTTCCGGCCGTTCCCTACCTGGCTTTCATGTTCGGCACGTTCACGGCGCTGACGGCCCTGGTTTGGGCCAACTGCTATGGCATCCTCTCCGGCAAGGTCGTCGGCGGGCTGCTCATTGTCTTGAACTTCACCGGGCTGATCGTTCCCGTGTTCAGTCTGTTTCTTTTTGGCAAGCTGCCGTTCTGACACGACGCTGCCTCCTGACCATGACCATACTGGCCGCCTGTCTCGAACGAGACAGGCGGCTTTTTCAATCGTCCGGCCTACGTGAAATCCACTCGCTCCTCGCCCCGGCCCAGATTCACGCTGGCCGCGACGTCCGGCGTGCGGCCGATGACCCTGCCGCGTCGGATGACCCACAGCCGGGCCGGGCGCAGGCGGATGGCCTCGATCTCGTCCCTGGCCTGGAGGATGACCATGTTCGCGTGGCAACCGGGCGTCAGACCATAGCCGTCCAGACCCAGCACGCGCGCGCCATTGTCGGTCACGGCCGCGAACATTTTTTTGAGGCCATCCATGCCGGTCATGTGCAGGGCGTGGGCGCCCATGTGCGCGACCTCCAGCATGTCGTGACTGCCCAGGGGATACCACGGATCCATGACGTCATCGTGACCCAATGCGACATTGATGCCCTGGGCCAGGAGTTCCGGCACGCGCATCAGTCCCCGTCGCTTGGGATAGGCGTCGTGACGGCCCTGCAGGTTCATGTTGACCAGCGGATTGCAGACGCAGTGCATTCCGGCCTCGGCCATGAGGGGGATGAGTTTGGATACATAATAATTGTCCATGGAGTGCATGCTGGTCAGATGCGAGCCGGTGACCCGGCCACCCAGGCCTAGGCGCTGGGTTTCGAAGGCCAGGCTCTCCACGTGGCGGGAGTGCGGGTCGTCGGACTCGTCGCAGTGCATGTCGACCATGAGGCCGCGCCGGGCCGCGATTTCGCACAGCACGCGGACCGACTCCCGGCCCTGGTCCATGGTCCGCTCGAAATGCGGGATGCCGCCGACGACATCCACGCCCTTGTCCAGGGCGCGTTCCAGCAGCTCCACCCCGCGCGGCGCGCGCAGCACTCCGTCCTGGGGAAAGGCCACGAGCTGGATGTCCACGAATTCCTTCATTTCCTCGCGTATTTCGAGCAGCACTTCGACGGCCATGAGGCTTGGGTCCGTGGTGTCGACATGGGTGCGGATGGCCAGATTGCCCTTGGCTGCGGACCAGCGCAGCAGCTTCAGGGCCCGCGCCTTGAGGCCCTCGGGGGTGAGATCGGGCTTGAGTTCGCCCCAGATGCGGATGCCTTCGAGCAGGGTGCCGGATTCGTTGCGGCGCGGCATGCCGGCCGAGAGGGTCGCGTCCATGTGGAAATGGCTGTCCACGAAGGGCGGGGTGACCAGATAGCCCTTGGCGTCGATGGTCTGGGCGGCTTGGGCCATGATGCGGGGGCGGACCTCGACGATGCGGCCGTTCGCGCAGGCGATGTCGACCGGCGTGTTCTGGCCGGGCAGGATGGCGTTGGTGACGAGCAGATCGAGCATGGGACCTCCGGGCGTTGGTTTCACGGATGGGACAGCAATACGTTCTCTCCCCGGCCATGACAACACGTCCTGAGAAAGCGGGGACGCGCCGATTCCCCGCTTGCCTGACGTGGGCGTCTCCACGTAACGGACGGGGCGGCTTTCCGCCGTTCCCCTATCCCATTTCTGGAGACGCCCATGGTGCTGCGTGTTGTTTTGCTGATTCTTGTCCTTGCCCTTTGTCCCGCTCAGGCCTCGGCGGAGAACGCCACTCTGCGCGTCATGATCGGGCAGATGCTTCTGGTTGGGTTTCGGGGCGCGGAGCTGTCCGACGACGCGCCCATCCTGCGGGATATCCGCGAGCATAACCTGGGCGGCGTGATTCTGTTCGACCGCGACGCGCAGCTGCGGACCTGGGACCGCAATATCGTCAGCCCGGATCAGGTCCGCGCCCTGACCGCGCGTCTTCGGGCTGAAGCCGCCACGCCCCTGTTCATCGCCGTGGACCAGGAAGGCGGCCGGGTGCGCCGTCTCAAGGAGGAGCGGGGTTTTCCGCCCAGCCCCTCGGCCAAGACCATGGGCCAGGGCGCGCTCGAAGACACCCGGCGGGAAGGGGAGCGGATTGGCGCGCTGCTGACGGATCTGGGCGTCAATCTGGATTTCGCGCCCGTGGTCGATGTGAACGTCAATCCGCAAAGCCCGGCCATCGGCGCTCTGGAGCGCAGTTTTTCCGCCGATCCCGGACAGGTCGCGCTCCACGCCCAGGCCTTCGCCCAGGGCCTGCGCGCCCGGGGCGTGCTGCCCTGCCTCAAGCATTTTCCGGGTCACGGCAGCGCCATGGCCGATTCCCATCTCGGCCTGACCGACATCTCGCGAACTTGGAGCCCCAGGGAACTCATCCCTTACGAAACGCTGATTCCGCTGAAGACCAGTCCGCTCATCATGTGCGGACATCTGTACCTGAGCCAGTTCGATCCGGACCAACCCTGCACCCTTTCGTCCGCCGTACTGACGACGCTTCTGCGCAAGCGCCTCGGTTTTGACGGCGTCATCGTTTCCGACGACATGCAGATGCGGGCCATCGCCGATCATTATGGATTGGAGGAGGCCGTGCTGCGAGCCGTGGAGGCCGGAGTGGATATTTTGGTCTTTGGCAACAACCTGGATTATGACCCGGACATCGTGCCCAAGGCCGTGGAGATTTTGGTCCAGGGCGTGCAAAACGGCCG
>CAYLNA010000218.1:0-3793 GCA_964384665.1 uncultured Desulfovibrionaceae bacterium
TGGGCCATCCGCATCGAGACGGACCTGCCGGAAATCGCGAGCCCGAACATCACAACCGTTCCGTGCGCTGGACCCGGCCGAGGCCGGGGCTGCGTCGCGGGACACCATCATGGAGGTTTATCATGCCAGGACGAGGACAAGGCGGAGGCGGCAGGGGAACAGGACGCGGCCAGGGAATGGGCGGCGGACAGGGGCGCGGACAGGGCGGCGGACGCGGCGGATGTCGGGGCCAGCGGGCCGGAGCCGGCGGCGCGGTTCCGGGCGGCGGAGCCGGCCTCGGCCGCACCCGGCGCGACGGATCGTGTCTGACGGACCCGAATTCCGGTCAGCCCGGCGTTGACAGCGGAAAGGCCGAGGCATAAATGCTCATTTGAGCAAAACGGAGGAGCCGTGCCACGACCCAGGAAATGTCGCCGTATCGAGGGTTGCCCCCGGGCGTCCTATTTCAAGCCCCAGGGCGTTCCTCTGACCGAATTGGTGGAAACCTACCTGTCCATGGACGGGTTCGAGGCCCTGCGTCTGGCCGATTACCAGGGCCTGACCATGGAAGAGGGCGCGGCCCGCATGCAGGTTTCCCGGCACACCTTCGGGCGCATTCTGGCGGATGCCCGTGGGGCCGTGGCCCGCGCTCTTGTCGAAGGGTTGGCCCTGCACATCGCCCACGATGCGCTGCGGCCCTGTATGCATATCAATCCGGACCGCATGGCGGCCCGCGCCCAGGAGTTGAGCATGACCAAGATTGCCGTGACCAGTGAAGGCCCGAACATGACCGACCGCGTTGATCCCCGCTTCGGCCGGGCCGGCGGATTTGTCGTTGTTGACGTGGAGACTATGGCCTCGACCTATGTCGACAACGGAAGCTCTCAGTCCATGAGCCATGGAGCCGGTATCCAGGCCGCCGAAAACATCGTGAACGCCGGGGCTGGCGTGTTGTTGACCGGCTATGTCGGCCCTAAGGCTTTTGCCGCGCTCAAAGCGGCGGGGGTCCAGATCGGACAGAACCTCGACAACATGACCGTGGCCGAGGCCGTGGAACGGTACAAAACCGGCCAAGTCGAATTCGCCGACGCGCCGAACAAATAGGATGGCATCATGATCGTAGCAGTCGCCAGCGGCAAGGGCGGCACGGGCAAGACCACGGTCACGGCCTCTCTGGCTGTGACCTGGCCCAGGCCCGTCATTGCCGTGGACCTCGATGTCGAAGAGCCGAACCTGCATCTTTTTCTGAAGCCGGAAATCACCTCTACCGAGAGCGTGCCCCTGGATGTACCCGTCGTCGATGAATCAAAGTGCACCTACTGCCGTAAATGCGCGGAACTGTGCCAGTTCAAGGCCATTTCCGTCATGGGCCGGATGATCATGACCTTTCCGGAGATGTGTCACGGCTGCGGCGGGTGCATGGCCATCTGCCCCGAGGGGGCCATTGGCGTGGGCGTGCGTGAATTGGGCGTCATGGAGCGGGGCGCGAGCCGGGGGACGATTCCGTGCCTGACCGGGCGTCTGCGCGTGGGCGAAGCCATGAGCCCGCCGCTGATGCGCTTCGTGCGCGGCCGCATGCGCGATCTGGCCGTTCAGACCAGGGCGGACGTGCTCATCGACGCCCCTCCGGGCGTGAGTTGTCCGGCCATGAGCGCGGTGGCCGACGCCGACGTCATTCTCCTGGTCACGGAGCCGACGCCGTTTGGTTTCCATGATTTCAAGCTGGCCTGGGAGGCCTTTTCGCCCTTGGACACGCCCATGGCCGTGGTCATCAACCGGGCTGGCCTGGGCGATGGCCGCGTCTATGAATTTTGCGCGGAGCACAAGCTGCCCATTCTGGCCGAAATTCCGTACCGCCGCGACATCGCGGAGCATTATTCCAAAGGTCTGATCCTGGCCGAGATGGACGCGGACTTGGCCGAGCGCTTTGCCGGCATGGGCCGGGAGGCGCGACGGCTGGGCACGGAGGTGAAGCATGCGTGAAGTGGTGGTGATCAGCGGCAAGGGCGGCACGGGCAAGACCTCGCTGACGGCGGCGTTCGCCCATCTGGCCGAGAACAAGGTGGTCTGCGACCTGGACGTGGACGCCCCGGATCTGCATCTTTTGCTCGATCCGACCGTGATCCGGAAAGAAGAGTTCATTTCCGGGCATGAAGCGGTCATCGATCCCGAAAAATGCACCGGGTGCGGTACGTGCGTGTCCATGTGCCGTTATGACGCCATCGACGAGATCGATGGCGCGTACCGGATCGCGCCCCTGCGCTGCGAAGGGTGCAAGGTCTGCGTGGCCTTTTGTCCGGTGGAGGCCATCGATTTTCCATCCCGGCATTGCGGGCAGTGGTATCAGAGCGAAACCCGTTTCGGTCCCATGGTCCACGCCCAGCTTTTTCCGGGCCAGGAAAATTCCGGTCTGCTGGTCTCGCGTCTGAAAAAGGAGGCGCGCGTCCTGGCCGAGGCCAGGGGGCTTGACCTCATTCTCTGCGACGGCGCGCCCGGCATCGGCTGTCCGGTCATCGCGTCGCTGTCCCAGACCGATCTGGCCGTGGTCGTGACCGAGCCCACTCCGTCCGGGGTGCATGATCTGGAACGGGTCGCCAGTCTGTGCGACCATTTCCGGACCAAGGTCGCGGTGGTGGTCAATAAGCACGATCTCAATCCTGAGCATACCGGTCGAATTGGTGCGCTCTGCGCGGAAAAGGGCTATACGCTGGCCGCCTTGCTGCCGCACGACACGGCGGTGACCGAGGCCATGGTGCGTCGTCAGGCCGTCACCGAGGCTCCGGACAGCCCCATTGCCGCCGACATCCGGCAGGCATGGCGGACCCTCATGAATCTTTTGCACTCATAAGTGTTTCATCGAACAAGGAGAATGACAGTCATGGAAAAGGTCAGAATTGCAGTTCCCTCGGCTCTTCCCGGCGGACTTGAGGCGGAGGTCGGCGCGCATTTCGGTCATTGCGACATCTACACCATCATCGATGTCGAAAACGGGGCCGTGGCCCAGGTCAGCACCCTGCCCAATGTTCCGCACGTTCAGGGCGGCTGCATGGCCCCGGTCAATCATCTGGCGAGCAACGGCGTCAATCTGCTCATTGCCGGCGGCATGGGCATGCGCCCCCTGATGGGTTTCAACCAGGTCGGCATCGACGTCTTTTACGGCGCCGGCGCGCCCAGCGTCGGCACGGCCGTGGACGCGCTTTTGAAGGGCGCCCTGGTTCGGTTCACCCCGGATCAGACCTGCGGCGGCGGACACTAGCCATCCTCATTGACCGGCCGCGCCCGTGGCGGCCGGTCTTTTCGTCCCAAGGAGATGCGCATGCACGTGGTCATTGTCACCGACCGTGAGGACGCCCTGCGGGAGTTCGCACAAGGATTGGGAAAGAATATCGAATGGACGGATTCGGCCGCCGGAGTCCTGAGCCGGGCGGCCACGCCTCCGTGGCAGCTCGTCGTGCTCGACACGATGCTGCCCGGCCTGGACTACAAGAAGTTTCTGATGGATCTGCTCCGGGTCAACGCCATGCTCAACACTGTGGTCATCACGGACATGGGTGAGGACGAGTTCCACGAGGACAGCGAGGGCCTGGGCGTGCTGTGCGCCGTTCCGGCCCAGCCCGGACGCGAGCACGGCGTGCGGGCCATGGATACCCTGTGCCGGATTTTGGGCCTGGGCTGAATCACGCCGAGGCGTGCGAACACAAAAGGGCGGCCATCTGGTCGCCCTTTTTCGGTTGGTGCGGGCTGACGGCGGGGCTGCCACGCACTGGCCAACCAGGGGACGGCAGGATAGGCGTAAGCGCCGGACTGTCGTCAT
>CAYLNA010000219.1:0-3781 GCA_964384665.1 uncultured Desulfovibrionaceae bacterium
GGTTCTGATAGGCAGTTGGCCAGCGCGGCCAGACACGCTCTTGTGGATGTGAAAACAGGTCGCGTCGAACGCGTGCAATGAAAAAGGGCGGAATTGCTTCCGCCCTTTTGTTTATTCGTTGCCGGGCTGCTTATCCAGGTGTCCCGGATTGTGCAGTTCGCGGTTGTTCGCGGCCGGCGGGGTCCACTGGTAGATCCAGGTTTCGCTCAAGGGGCGGCCGTTGGCTTCCAGGTACAGGCGCAGGTTGATGGGGTTCTGGGTGTCGTCCGGGGGCACCACGTCGAACATGCAGCGGAAGCCGTTTATGGCGTGCTGGGGCCGGACCGAGGTGATCTCGATGCGGCCGGCCGAGGTCGAGAGCACGGGTTTGATCTCGGTGTCCTTGCCGATCATGGCCAGATCGCCGCCGGTGAAGTCCACGGCGAAGCGCTGGCTGTAGTACTTGCGTTTCAGACCGACCACGCCGCCCAGGCCGGTGAAGGTGTCCACGACCTTGGCCAGCTTGGTCTGCACCGGCGGATTGGTGCCCCAGTACATATTGTAGCTGAAGAGCAGTTCCTGCCCGGCCTTGACCGGTTCGGCCGGATTCCAGAAGGCCACGATGTTGTCGAAGGTTTCGTCCAGATTGGCGATTTCCACCAGCTGCACCGAACCCGTGCCCCACTGGCCGATGGGCTCGATCCACACGCTCGGGCGCTTGTCATAGAACACGCCGTCATCCTGATAGTGATCGAACTTCTGGTCGCGCTGGATCAGGCCGAAGCCGCGCGGATTGTGGTCCATGTAGGCGTTGAAGCGCAGAAAGGGCGGATTGTTCAGGGGCCGCCAGATCCATTCGCCGTTGCCGTTGTGCATGGCCAGACCGTCGGAGTCGTGCAGTTCGGGCCGCCAGTCGTAGCTGGTGCGGCGGTCGTTTTCGCCGGTCATGTACATGCTGGTCAGGGGCGCGATGCCCAGGCGCTCGATGGGCTTGCGCGGGTACACGGCCGCGTCGACCTTCATGGTCAGGGTCTGGCCGGGGCGGATGTCGAAACGGTACGCGCCGGTCACGCTGGGCGAGTCGAGCAGGGCATAGACCGTGGCCGTGTCGCTGCCGGGCTTGGGCTGTTCCAGCCAGAAATGGGTGAAGGTCGGAAATTCCTCGTCACGCGGCAGGGCCGTGTCCACGGCCAGACCGCGCGCGGACATGCCGTACTGCATCTCCCCGCCCACGGCCCGGAAATAGCTCGCGCCCAGAAAGGCGATCAGGTCGCGGGTCCAGTCCGTGTGGTAGCGCAGGCGAAATCCGGCGAAGCCGAGGTCCTTGGGCAGTTCCTTGCCCTTCACGCCGGACTTGCCATACGTGAACAGGTCCGGCGTGTAGTCGATTTCTTTGACCTTGCCGTCTTTCAGCTCATACATGGTGATGGGCGTCTTGAAGAACAGGCCCAGATGAAAGAGTTCGGCCCGAAACAGGGCGGCTTCGCTCTTCCACAGGGCATGGTCCGAGTTGAAGGCCAACTGCATGTACTGGTCCCAGGTCAATTTTTGCAAAGACTTGGGCAATTCGCCTTCGTGGCTGACATAGGCCTGTTCCGCCAGAAATTTCGCCCGGCCCTTGAGCCAGGCGTAGTCGAAATTGGTGCCGCCGGTGGGTGTGGCCAGATCCGTGGCGGCCTGCGCGGTCGCGGCGATGAAGACAAGCACTGCGCCAAGCAGAAGCTGGCGGATGAACGAGGGGCGGTGATGACGCGTCATGTGCTCTCCCATTTACTCTGAAAGTTCCTGTTTGGTGATGGCTTCCGCCTTGACCCGATCCAGCAGGTCGGCCAGGGCGGGCTTGACGTTCTCGCGCAGGTCGCCGGCCACGATCAGGAACAGCAGATCGTCGCCAGGCACGTATTCGCCGCTTTTGGTCTCGACCACGGCCCGGAAAATACCTTCCCTGGCCTCGATTTCCTGGCGGATGGCCTCGGCTTTGGCCTGATCAACCTGAACCTTGATCCGGCCCACGGTGGACCCGTCCTTGCGGGACCAGGCCCGGACCACGCCGTTGTGGACCAGAACCATGCCGACGTTTTCCCGAAATCCAGGCTCCTGCTTCAATTCCGCGATGCGCTTGCTGATGTCCATGCAATCCTCCTTGGCGGCCGCCGCTCAGGCGTCCAGTTCGTGCAGATGGGTGCGGGCGAAGTCCAGGCTCGGATCGAGTCGCAGGGCTTCTCCCAAAAATTCACGGGCCTTCTCCGCATTATTCATGAATTTATGACACAGGCCCAGGTTGGCCAGATCCATGGCCGACCCGCTGTCCAGGGCCAGGGCCAGTTCGAAATTGGCCGCCGCGCCGGCGAATTCCTTTTGTTTGAAATAGGCCACGCCGCGCAGGTTGAAATATTCCTTTACATCCGGGCAATGGCCCACGGCCCGATCCAGATGGGGAATGGTCGCGGCCCATTGGTCTTGCTGAGACAGGGCGTAGGCTTGGTAGAACGCGGCCAGGCCCCGGTCGTCGGCTTCGGGCTGGAGGGGCTCGGCTTGGGCGAACCACGTTGCGGCCTGGCCGATGTCTCCCTGGCGCAGGGCCACCAGACCCCGGAAAAAGGGCAGGTAGTGGGCGTCCGGCAAGATGCCTTCGAGAACATCAAGACCAGCCCATGCCACGTCCGGGTCCAGGTCCTCGGCCAGGATGCGGCCCACGAACAGGCCCAGGGAAGCCATGGGCGTGCGCTCGCGGAACAGAAATCCGGGTACGATGTTGTAGTTGGCCGCGATGCCCAGTTCCGGCGTGGTCGTGTCCACGGCCAGAAAGGTGAAACCCATGTCCTTCAGCTTGGAGCAGAAGGTCAGCAGTTCCTGGGTGATGTCCGTGTCCGTGCCCGAGGGCAGGTCATGGATGGAGACGGTCGGACCCGTGGTCAGCCAGGCGAACTGGTCCGGATGGGTGAACTTGGGCAGGCCCGAGGCCTCGTAGTTGCTGCACGATTCGAAATCCCCGCCGAGCTGGGCAACCTCGGTCAGGGCGCGGATGGCCGCCTTTTGGGGTGAGCTGGCCGTGCCGGCGGTGAAGACGATTTCGCTTTTGCGCGGAAAGGTCGCCGGATCCATGACCAGGGCCGCTACCGTGGGTACCGGAAAACCGAGGCTGAAGTCCTTGATCCAGACCTGGAGGCCGTTTTGGGTGAATTTGTGGTACAGGTCGATCAGGACCGGGTCCGTGAAGCTGGCCGGGTCGATGCTCGGAGTTTCCTGGCGGGAGCGGTCGATGACGGCGCAGACATGGCGCTCCACCAGCTCGCAGCCGCCCTGGAGCATGGATTCCTCCAGGGTGTTTCCGGCGGAAGAGCCATTGAACTCGTTGAGCTTCTTGAACCAGTCCAGCGGGGCCATGTATTCCCGGCCCGTGCCGAGATCCGTGACCGTGCCGAATCGCCACGCCACCAGATCCAGGACGCGGGCCGCGTCGGTTGCGTCGAGCGGATCGCCCACGGACTGGATGATGTGGTCGATGGGCAGGAGGTTTTCGCCAAAGGCTCGCGTTGCCTCGGACCAGGTCATGGTCTGGAAATTGCCGGCGTCCTCCCAGAATTTGAAGAAGCTGAAGCGTTCAACCAGTTCCATCAGGGCCGAGGCCTCGGCCTGGGCCGGGGACGCGCCTTTGCCCATCTGTTTGCGCGTGGGCATGATCTCTCTTGCGTCCTCGCCGCAGATGGACATGAAGACCGGGATGCCGAGGCGACCTGTGTCGATGCGTCGGGTTTGGCCCAGGATACGTTTGCCCGAAGCCGCGAAGGCCTTCTTGGCC
>CAYLNA010000220.1:0-2384 GCA_964384665.1 uncultured Desulfovibrionaceae bacterium
CATACCTTGGCGCGCGGGCAGGACGTTCGCGCGCCTTTCTTTTCAAGGATCACCATGCCTCCATCATCCCGCCCCGGCGCTCGGCATCTGCCGCCCGGTCTGATCATCATGCACGAGGATCGCGACATCCTGGTCGTGGACAAGCCCGCCGGCATGCTGACCATGGCCACGGACACGGAAAAAACGCGCACCGCCTATTTCGCCCTGACCGACTACGTCAGGAAGGGCAATCCGAAATCCAGGCATCGGATTTTTATTGTGCATCGCCTGGACCGCGAGACCTCGGGCCTTGTGATCTTCGCCAAGACCGAGGAAGCCAAGCGCGCCTTGCAGGACGGCTGGAGCGAGACAACCAAACAGTACCTGGCCGTGGTTCACGGACGCATGGACAAGCCTTCGGGCACGGTCATTTCGCATCTGGTCGAAAGTGGGGTGCATAAAGTCTATGCCACTCGGGACGCGTCCGTGGGCAAAATGGCCCGGACCGCTTGGAAGCTCTTGCGGGAAAAGGGGGAATTCAGCCTGCTGGAGCTGACCCTTCTGACCGGGCGCAAGCATCAGATCCGGGTCCAGATGGCGGATCTGGGGCATCCGGTGGTCGGGGACAAAAAATATGGCCAGAAAGGGGACACTTTCCCCCGTCTGGCCCTGCATTCCCAGTCCCTGACTTTTGCTCATCCGTTTTCTGGGCAGGTCATGACACTGACGGCCCCGGTTCCGGGCGCGTTCGCCCGTCTTGTGGGCCGGATCGAGCCGGCCCAGGAAGAAACGGCGCGGGTCTAGGACGCTCCGCCCTTGCCCACGATCTTGCCCAGAAAATCGCGCAGGCGTGGATTCTTCGGATTGGCGAAGAACTCCGCTGGCGCGCCTTCCTCCTGAATCACGCCTTGGTCGATGAAGATGACCCGGTCCGCAACCTCGCGGGCAAAGCCCATCTCGTGCGTGACCACGACCATGGTCATGCCCTCGGCGGCCAGTTTCTTCATGACTTCCAGCACTTCGCCGACCAGTTCCGGGTCCAGGGCCGAGGTCGGCTCGTCGAACAGAATGACCTTGGGTTGCAGGGCCAGGGCGCGGGCGATGGCCACGCGTTGCTTCTGTCCGCCCGAAAGCTGGTCCGGATAGTTCTCGGCCTTGGCCGCCAGCCCGACTTTGGCCAGCAGGTCATAGCCCAGGTGCTTGGCGTCCTCGGGTTTCATGCCGCGAACTTTGACCGGGCCCAGGGTCACGTTGTCGAGCACGCTCATGTGCGGGAAGAGGTTGAATTGCTGGAAGACCATGCCGGCCTCGGTACGCACGGCGTTGATGTCGGTCCTGGGGTCCATGATGTCGTGACCGTCCACGACGACCGTGCCTGAAGTCGGGGTTTCCAGGCGGTTGATGCAGCGCAACACCGTGGATTTTCCCGACCCCGACGGCCCGATAATACAAACCACTTCCCCGGCCATGATGCGCAGGTCGATGCCTTTCAGAACTTCCAATTCACCGAATTTCTTGTGCAGATTCTTGATTTCGATCATGGCCGGCCCTTATCTGGTCTTGGTCGTCAAGCGGTGTTCAATCACGCGCAACACTTTGGAAATAGTCATGGTCATGGCCAGATAGACGATGGCTACGGCCATGTAGACCTCGAAGGCGCGGAAATTGACGGCCACGATTTCCTGGCCCGTGCGCAGCAGTTCACCCACGCCGATGACCATGAGCAGTGACGTGTCCTTGAGGCTGATGATGAACTGGTTGCCAAGCGGCGGGATCATGCGCCGAAAGGCCTGGGGCCAGATGATGTAGCGCATGGTCTGGGCGCGGGTCAGGCCGATGGAGCGTCCGGCCTCGGTCTGGCCGACATTGATGGACTGGATGGCCCCGCGCACGATTTCCGCGATATAGGCTCCGGAATTGACGGCGATGACTATGATTCCGGCCACCAGCGGCGGGATGCGCAGGCCCACGGCCATGGGCACGCCGTAATAGAGGAACATGGCCTGGACCAGCATGGGCGTGCCCCGGATGAATTCCACGTAGGCTCCGGCGACCTTGCGGGCCAGGAAGGGGCGGGCCAATTTCATCAGGCCCGTGGTCACGCCGAGCAGGAAGCCGAAAAAGAGGCCGCCCACGGTCAGATAGATGGTGTACCAGACCCCGCGCATGAGCATGGGCAGGGTGTCGAGAATAACACTGGGTTCGAATTGGAAAGCCATGGGCGTCTCGGAATGGAGGCAGGGCGCGCGCCCTGCCTCGGGAGGGTCAGGGGATTATTTGGGTTCGGTGCCAAACCATTTGATGTACAATTCGCGGTAGGCCCCGCTGTCCTTGAGCTTCTTCAGGGCCGCGTTGGCCTTGGCGGGCAGGTCGCTGCCCTTGGGGAAGGCGATGCCGTAGGACTG
>CAYLNA010000220.1:2484-3780 GCA_964384665.1 uncultured Desulfovibrionaceae bacterium
TTGAACTCAAAAGGCGGAAAATTGGTGTCCGTGGCCACGAGCAGTTTCTTGGCCGAAGCCGTGCTCGCGCACAGGGCCATGGCCAGCAGGGCGAAAAGCAGAATGCGTTTCATGGAGCCTCCGTGAAAAATGGGTGAAAGGACGCGAGTTTCGGGCCAGACACGCCCGGAAATCGCTCCTTGGCATGGTGGAAAAAAGCGGAAAAGGCAAGCGGGGTGCGCGGAAATGAGGGGCTTGGTCCGCTGAGGGGAATAGGAGGCGCGCTTGGCGGAGACGGTCTGGAGGCGCGCATCCGCACCAAAAAACGTCCACGGGGCATTCACGCCAAACTCAAACGCGTTTGGGCCTTGGTCAGGCTGTCGTGGAGGGTGATGACCGGGTGGGAGGGGGCGCGTCCTAACACTTTCAACAGTCTGCACACCGCGAACTGGTTGGACTTGTGCTCATATTCGGCCAGCCACGCCTTGAGGGCCTCGTCTTCTTCCGTGGAGCGGGGAAAATTTACCTTGAAGCCCTTGCACTTCATCCGCGACGGCTTGGGCGTGAGACGGGCGCGGTAGCATTTCTGTTTGGCGCAGAGCCAGGCGTAGAGAGTGTCGGCGTGAAAATCGCGGAACAACCGCGCGGCCTCGTCGGAATCCGGAGCGAGGTCGCGCCCCGTGACGATCAGCCGCACCCCGCTGTGGGTGGCGTAGACCCGGATACCCAGGTTTCGGTACTCCGGCCTCGCGGCCTGCAGCTCGACCATCTCCACGATGCGATCCCGCATGGATTGGTTTCTCGGGCCGAACACCAAGCGTTTCAGGCTCTGCCACAGGCCTTCGTGAATCCGGTCGATATCGACAAAAATAATATTTTCGGAATTGAGCACCTGGGCGCCGTACCGATTTCTCGAGATCAGATTGCGCGCGTCGATGGTCCGCACCACCTCTTCCCGGATACACGGCTCATACCCTTCCAGGCGGTTTTGCCCCTTGGCGATCCTGGCCTGGATGGCGGCCAACCGTTCCCTGGCCTGCTCGCGGGCGTGCTCCTCGGAAACGTCCGAATGCCCATAACAGCTCGCCTTGCGGGGAATTCCGTCAACACGGAGTTCGCCCTCTTCGCGGACCCAATAGCGATAAAAACGCATGATTTTCTCCTTCGGGAAAGTTGTGCATGTCGAATTTTCAATAATTTCATGGAAGGCGACACCATCACGCTTGACCCCGTATCATGCGCCCTCGATTTTTCCAAGGGAGGTGAGAGGCGCGGGGATACAGGGCTCCTTGACGCGTTCCCCGCTTTGCCTTCATG
>CAYLNA010000221.1:0-3776 GCA_964384665.1 uncultured Desulfovibrionaceae bacterium
CCGCGCCGGCGCAACCCAAGGGGACCGTGAAGCCCGCTGCCCTCCACGGGCATGGACACGCGTTGCAGCAAACCCGTGATTCCCTTGCGGACTCATCGTTCCTGCGAAACTGTGTTTTCCCTTACCACCACCTTTCAGGAGGCCCGTATGACGACAACGATACCACGCAGGATCATCGACGCGATGACTCCCGCCACGCACGGACGGACGATTGCCGACGTCCGCATCGGACTGAAATACACCAGCGTGCGGCTCGATAACGGACACTGCGGCGTTTCATGGACAGGTCCGGACGAGGCGGGATGCTGCATGCAGAACCCCGAAGCCAAGCCCCTGGCCGGGCGGCATGCCCAGGAATTACTCGGGATGCTGGAGAATTCCAGCCCGTTGCAGCGGACCCTGGGGCTGGCGACCGCCAACGCCCTGGCAGCGGGAATGCCCGACTCCCAGGCCACCTCGGCGGACGCGCTGGATCTGGTGGGCATCCAGGAAACCGATCACGTGGTCATGGTCGGACTGTTCGGCCCCCTGATGCCGGTCCTGCGCCGGACCAACTGCCGTCTGGATGTCCTGGAACTCCACGCCCGCCCCGGAACCATCTCGCCCCAGGACGGACACGCGGCGCTGAAAAACTGCTCCGTGGCCATCATCACCAGCACGTCCATCGTCACGGGGACCATGGATGACCTGTTGTCCCGCCTCGGCGCGCCGCGCGCGACCATTCTGCTCGGGCCGTCAACGTGCATGCGCCCGGAAGTCTATACCGGCACGCCGGTCACCCATCTTGCCGGAGCCAGGATTCGGAATGCTTCAGGAGTGGAACGAATCGTCTCGGAAGGCGGCGGGACCAAAATTCTCAAGCATCACATGGATTTTGAAACAATCCGCCTGTCCTGACGCGGCGTCCGACGCGGGTGCAACAGCATGAATGGCTCTCAACCCTGCCGGACTGAAGACAAAAAAAGGGAAGGCCGAAACCTTCCCCTTCACGATGCGCACAAGCAGCACCCTCTAAATCAGAACGGCACATCATCCATGCCGCTGGCCTCGGACGGGAACGCCGGGCCAAGGGGTTCGTCCTCGTACGCGCCGCCGCCCTGGGTGGCGTTCTGCTGGGGCTGCCGGTTCTGGTACTGCGGGGCCTGGGCGTAGCTGCCGCCCTCGGACTGGCGCGAGTCCAAGCCCTGCACGCGGTCGGCCTTGATCTCGGTCGAGTAGCGGTCCTGACCGTTCTGGTCCTGCCACTTGCGGGTCTCGATCTTGCCTTCCACATAAACCAGGCGGCCCTTGGTCAGGTAATTGCCGCAGAACTCGGCCTGCTTGCCCCAGACCACGATCTTATGCCATTCGGTCTTCTCGACCTTCTGGCCGTCCTTGCCCATGTAGGTCTCGTCCGTGGCGATGGAAAAATTGGCCACGGCCTGGCCGGACTGGGTGTAGCGGATTTCCGGATCGCGGCCCAGACGGCCGATCAACATCACTTTATTCAAACTCCCCGCCATGTTGTCTCCTTGCTGTTATGGCCCGGTCATGGTTTGGGCGCATGCTTTTCCAATTCGTTCAAGCTGTCCTCGATGGCGTCCGTGGCGGTGTTGGCGCCGCGCGGATTCCAGTCCGCCAGTTCCCGCCCGAGGGTCTCGACGCCGCGCACGGCCCGAGGCAGATCCTTTTCCAGCACCTCGCGCAGGGCGCGCGGAATGTCCCCGAACTGATACAGGTCATCCAGGGCCCTGACAAGTTCGAGCACTCCTTTCATCTCGTGGGGAAAGCCCGGCCTGGTTTCCTCGAAGGCCCAGCGCCACAACAGAGGCCAGGCCCTGCGGACATCGTCCTCGTCATAGGTGTAGGCGGAGACCCGCACTTGCAGCACGCGGCCCATCAGTCCCGCTCCTCCCAGTCGGTCTGCACGCGGCGGACGACTTCCTGGATCTGGCCCAGCTGGTCCTCGGGGCAGACGCCGATAAGCGGACTGTCCCGGTCCACGGAGTCGTTGCTCTCGAAATAGACCGCATAGATGATCCCGGCCGGACCAACGTAGCGGACTGCGGTTTCCCGCTTCATACGCGACAGAATGAACAGCTCCATGCCGTCCTCGACGTGGACGGTCTGGCTGCCCTTAGTCTTGACCTTGATGTCCACGTCCGGAACAAAATAGTATTTCCCTTTTTCCGGAGCCGGAAACAGGAACAGGGATCGGCGCAGAATGCGGCCGATGACTTCCTCGCGGGTCAGATAGTGGCGGATGGTCAGTAGTTCCTCGCCGGCCTGGACAAACTGGCCGTTTTCCAGGGCGGCCAAGGCCATGACCTCGCCTTTTTGCGGCGCGAAGATGGGTTTCGTGTTCTTTTCCCGCTCCAGGCGGACCAACAGCGTGCCCGGCTTTTCCTTCCAGGTCCCGCTGGGACCGACCACTTGCGTGCCGATCTCGCTGGTCACAAATTCCACTTTTCCGGAATGGGGAGCGCGGATGACGATCTTCTCGTAGGGTTCCTCGCGCAACTCCCGCAGCAGTTCTTTGACGTCGATCACTTCTGGCTCCTATCGGTAATACAAATTGCGGCCGCCCATGGTTTGCAGGGACTGCACCAGGTTGTCGCGGATCTCACGGCGGTCCCAGATGCCCTGGATATGCCCGCGCGACAATGCCTGGAAGGCGTTGTGGTAGTTGGGCGGGATGTCCATGCCCGTGGTTTCCTTGATCACGCCCGGCCCGGCAAAGCCGATGTTGGCCGAACGCACCGCGAACTGATAGGGCGAGCACCCCAGGAAGCTGGCCACAGGGCCGGCGTAGGAGTTGGTGTCGTAGAGGACCAGATACAGACCGCCGGCCTCGGTGTAGCGACGCACAGCCATGGTGCACCGCGGCATCTGGATGACGCCGTTGACGCCTTCCTGAATGCGGATGCCGGCCGTACCATGCACATAGGACAAAAAGGGCAATTGCTTCTTGCGCGCCCGCTCCATGGCCCGGATGAATTTCTCGCCTTCGGCCGCGCCCACGCTGCCGCCCCTGAACGCGCCCATGAACATGGCCACCATGACCGAGGTGCCCTGGATGCGGGCCTCGAAGGTCATGCACCCGCATTTATGGCCGGTCTTGCGCTTGGCCTCGTCCAGCTTGAGGTCAAAACCGTCGAACTTGAGGGGGTTCATGGACTCGATCTCGGAAAAGACCTCGTAGATGGAGCCAGGATCAAAGATATTGTGCAGATACCACTGATATTCCATGGAAAAATGGTGCCCACAGAAACTACACACGCCGGCCCACTCCCCGAACAGATCCGGCGCCCACTGATCCAGGCAGCCGTGCACGCCCGCGTTGGGGCAGGTCACGGCCCGATCCTGCTTGGCCTGAGGGCTGACATACTGCCACTTGCCGTTGTCCTGGGCTCCGTCGTCCCAAGTCGAAAGGGAGGTCAGACCTTCCTTGGCCGTGTCGTTCTTGGCCTTGACAAAGGGCAGCTTGGAAATCAGCGCACTCCAGTAGCGGCTGGAACGGCCGACCACGACCTGCATCTCGGCATGCACGTCCTCGGCCAATTCCGTGACCTTCTTGTGCTGCTTCCCGAACAAATCATACCGGAAATAGGAATAGAGCGAGGTAAACAGCTCGCCCACGGATTCACTGCCCCGGCTGAGCCAGTGCCGCTTGTCCAGATAGGCGCTCTGGCCCATCTTGCGGAACTTCATGTAGCGCATCCAGACCAGCCGTTCCTTGGCGCGGGAATCCAGATTCCAACGCACGTAGACGTCCGCGCCCTTGCGCCGCTTCAGGG
>CAYLNA010000222.1:0-3770 GCA_964384665.1 uncultured Desulfovibrionaceae bacterium
ACGACGCCGACAAATTTCGCTGGGGACCGGACAACTTCATCACCACCCTCTGGGAAATATGCAATTACCAGGACTGGACCCTCGCGCAGATCCTGGACAAATTCCCGGCCGGGCTGGAGGTCATCGCCTCGATCCAGAACACCTTCCGCACTCCGTCCGGCAAGATTTACGGCCCGGAATTCATCGACCTGGGACTGACCATGGGAAAGAAAATCTACCAGATCATTCAAACATTTTGCCAGCACAACGACTGCACCAGGCGCGTCGCCCCATGACCATCACCCATTCCCGTTGTCTCGCGGCCGCCCTGGTCCTGGCCTTTTCCCTCGGATGCGCGTCCACGCGGGGGCCGGCGCAAGCGCCCGCTCCGGCGTCCTCCGCTCCCATCGTGGAGCCGGAATCCGAGGACGCCCAGGCCATCTACAACTATCTGGCCTATCGCGAATTTCTGCGGGACCAGAATCCGGCCCAGGCCATCCAGGCCCTGGAAAACGCCATCGAACTGGCCCCGACCACGGAACTCTATCTGGAACTGGGCAATCTGTACTGGCGCGCCGGACGCTTCGAGGACGCGCATCTGCTCCTCAAGGACGGCCTCGAGCGCTATCCGGACTCGCAGCTGCTGGTCATGACCCTGGCCAAGACCTACGCCGCCCAGGGGCGGTTCGACGACGCGGTCCTGACCCTGGATGATTTCCGCAAAAGCCATCCGGAAATGATCGAACTGGTCCACGAAGCCGCCGCCTACCGCATCGAGCAGCGGGAATTCGGCGACGCCGTGGACCGTTTGGCGGCCATTCCCAAGGGCAAGGTCACGACCACGACGGGATTTCTGATGGGCAAGGCCTTTTTCGGCCTGGGACTGTTCGACCGGGCCATCGCTCAGTACCAGAACGTGGTCTCGACCGACCCGGAATATTTCGACGCCTGGGTGGAAATGGCCCTGACCTACGAAGCGACCAAAAACTTTGTCGACGCCGAACGCATCTTCGCGGAACTGTTCGATTCCGGCGCCGACAATCCGCAAATCGTCTTCCGCTTGGTCGACCTCAACCTCAAGCTCAACAACCCGGACAAGGCTCTGTCCTACGTGCTCCAAACCTCGGAGGACCTGCCCCTGGTCCTGGAATCCGCCAATCTCTTCCTGAATCAAGATTTCTATGACCACGCGGGCCAGCTGCTCGATCCCCTGGCCAAGCAGACGCCCATTCCCGCCAACGCCCTCTTCTACCTCGCCGTGCTCGAATACGAGGGACGCGGGGACGCGGCCAAGGCCAGGAGCTACCTGGAGGCCATTCCAACCGGCCATCCACACCATGAACGGGCCTTGATCTTCCGCATCCACCTCCTCTTTCAGGACGGCCAAAAAGACGCAGCCAAAAACCTTTGCGCCACGGGCATGCGTCTCTTTCCCAAACAGGTGGATTTTCCCGTGCTCCTGGCCGAGATCCACGAACAGGACAAGGAATACCAGCAGAGCCTGGACATCCTGCTCAAGGCCGCCGCGACGTGGCCGGAGAACACCACCATCGTCTACCGCCTGGGCCTGGTTCACGACAAAATGGGCGACCACGAGCAGGCCGTGAGCATGATGGAAAAAACCATCGGCATGAACCCGGAACACGCCGACGCCCTCAATTACCTGGGCTACAGCCTGATCGAACGAGGCCAGAATCTGGAGCGGGCCCAGGTCCTGATCGAGAACGCCATCCGCGTCGAACCGGACAACGGCTACTTCATCGATTCCCTGGCCTGGGTCTATTTCAAGCAGAATAAAATCCGCCAGGCCTGGCAGGAAATCAAACGCGCGGTGCGCTTCGCGCCCGAGGATCCGGTCATCTGGGAGCATTACGGCGATATCGCCGCCGCCATGCATTTCCTGGGCGAGGCCCGCAAGGGCTACGCGAAAGCCGTGGAAATCCAGGGCGACAACCTGGAGGCGGTCCGCGCCAAGCTGAACGCCCTGCGGGGCGCGCGATGAAGCGTTTGGCCGTGCTCCTTGTCTGTCTTGTCCTGGCCAGCGCCTGCGCCCCGAAAATTCCCGTGGAGGATCGGGACGCGGCGGCCCGGATCTGGACCGGCCTCCACCCCGAAACATCGCCGAAGGACCGGATCTCCGCCCAGTTCTCCCTGCACGTGGCCAGCCCGCACCGTTCGGGCCGGCTGCTCGGGCAACTCTGGGGCTTCCCGGATTCGCTCATTCGTCTGGACCTGTCCTCCAGCGCGGGCGGAAGCGTGGCCATGATCCGCGAAACGGCCGTCCTCTGGGCCGCCTACATTCCGTCCGAGAACCGCGCCTACCATCACGACGATGCCCGGGTCGGGCTGCGATTCTTCAAAATTCCCGTGCCGTTCACGGCCCGCCAAGTCGCCAGCCTGCTCAGCGGCGACCTCGCGCCCCTCTTGCCCGCGCCGTACGCCGAGGCGCGGCGCACGCCGACGGGAGCATTCCGCTTCGCCTTCGGGGACGGCGACGTGGCCAGCCTGGAAGCCACGGCCGGCGGGGACATGCTGATTTTGCACGGAAAAAATGACTGGACGCTGACCTGCGAATCACCCTACGAGACCCCTGCCTTCGCCGGGCGGCGGCTGTACGAAAAATTCACCTTTGACTCCCCCCGCGACGGCAAGGCCGTGCTGCGGATCAAATCCCTGGATCAAGGCGGCGTGTGGCACGACGCGGACATGGATCTGCGGCCGCCCCGCGACACCACCTGGATGCGCCTTATTCCCGGCGCGCTGAACAACTGACAACATGATCGGAGGTTTCTGATGATAAACAAGCTGCTCCAACCCGTCGTGAATGGATTCAAGGTTCTCGCCAGCGAAACCAAATGGGTTTTCATTAAGGGCGTTCGGCGCTGGGAAATCAAACAGATGGAAAAACGCCTAGCCGAGGAATATCAAAATCTTGGCCAGAACTATGCCGCGGCCCAGGCCAAGGGCGGCGTCTTCGATCCCCAGGCCAGCGACAACGACCTGACCCTAAAGCAGATCGCCTTCCTGCGGGAGGAAATCGCGCACCTGGAGCAGGACCTGGCCTCCACCCGCGCCGAATACGTCAAGAAGCGCAGCGGCGACGCGGCCCCCGAGGCCTAAGCCATGCGGACCATCGTTTTCGGCTCCGACCACGCGGGCTTCGGCCTCAAAAACATCCTCAAGGAGCATCTGGCCGGGCGCGGCGACATCATCGATGTCGGCGCCCATTCCCTGGACAGCTGCGACTATCCCCATTTCGCCGGCGAACTGGCCCGCGAGGTCCTGGCGCGCGAAGCCTTGGGCATCCTCGTCTGCGGCTCCGGCATCGGCGTCTCCATCGCCGCCAACCGCTTCACCGGCATCCGGGCCGCGCTCTGCGCCAACGAATACATGGCCCGCATGAGCCGCATGCACAACGACGCCAACGTGCTCTGCATGGGCGAACGCATCATTGGCGTCGATCTGGCCAAGGCCATCGCAGACGCATTCCTGGACACGCCCTTCGAGGGCGGCCGTCATCAACGCCGCATCGACCTCATCGATGCGGCGGTTTCATCCACCTTGAATACCTAACGTTTTGCAGCACAGCATCGCACGAGAATTGTCATGACCACCACTTCCAATATTCTTGACCGGAAAGCAGTCCATGTCATCAAGGGACTGATCATGGACACGGTTCGCACCTCCAACTCCGGACACCCGGGCGGGGCCATGTCCTCGGCCGATTATGCCTACGTCCTGTTCAAGGACTTCCTGAACTTCGATCCGGACGACGCGAAATGGTTCAACCG
>CAYLNA010000223.1:0-3757 GCA_964384665.1 uncultured Desulfovibrionaceae bacterium
AACAGGCCCTGCGTCTGGCCGCCGGCAACGAATCCCAGGCCGCCCGGCTCCTCGACGTCTCGCGGGACACCTTCCGCTACCGCCGCGCCAAGCTGGGGGTCTAGGGTCGACGTAAAACGATCGGCGCGAATGGATTGCCAGCAATCGCCGTCCTCTGTTATCCATCCTTCACTATTCGGGAAACCGAACAACATAACCAAAATCAGAGGGAGTTCGATGTGAAAAAACGTTCCATGTGGCTACTGCTCTGCATCGCGTTCTATCTCTTGGGCGTCTGCTCGTATTCCTGCTACAATTACCGCCGGGAAAACGCCAAGGAACTGGCCGTCATCGACCAGCGCCTGTTCGCCGCAGCCCATGCCGCCGTGGACATCCTCCGCCCAGAATACCATGACGGAATCTGGGAAAAATCCGTGGACGACGCGGCCTTCAGGCGCGACGTCCTGGCCCTTTCGCACATGGCCGAAAAAGCCGGACTGACCTATGTCTACACCATGGTCGAAAAGGACGGAAAAATCTTCTTCACGTCCACCAGCGCCACGGCCGAGGAAATCGCCGAAGACGATTTTTCCGCCTTCATGTCGCCCTACGACGACGCCAGCGACGGACTGAAAAACGCCTTCGCCACCCGCTCCATGGGCTATGAAATCGCCACGGACCAGTGGGGCACGTTCCGGTCCGTGTACATCCCGGTCACCTCCCCCGATGGGACCTTTTACATGGTCGGAGCCGACCTGAGCATCGTCCACCTCAACGCGGTCGCCCGGCGCAGCCTGATCGCCTCCGTGCTGACCGGACTGCTCTTCATCGTCCTCATCCTGCCCCTGGTCCTGGCCTTGCGGCGCTTCTCCGCCCAGGACAAGCGCGACCTGGAAGAGCGCATCGCCACCGCCACCACCGAAATCCTGACCCTGAACTCCGATCTGGAAAAACACATGCGCGAGATCGAACGCGAAGCCGAACGAGCCAAATCCGCCATGGCCGACGCCGAGCAGGCCCGCGAGGAGGCCATCCACGCCAGACGGCAAGGCATGCTGGAAGCGGCGGAAAAACTGCACGAGATTGTCGGGGTACTGACCGCCGCCTCGGACGCCCTGTCCGCCCAGATCGGCGAGTCCAGCCGAGGCAGCGAGCAGCAGGCCGCGCGCATGGGCGAAACCGCCGCCGCCATGGAGGAGATGAACGCCACGGTGCTCGAAGTCGCCCGCAACGCGACCCATGCCGCGAACACGGCCGAGGCATCCAAGAGCCAGGCCCAGGAAGGCTCGAACCTGGTCCGGCGGGTGGCGGACGAAATTTCGGACGCGGAACGCCAGACCATCGCCCTGCGCGAGGAAATGGACTCCCTCGGCGTCCAGGCCGAGGACATCGGCCGGGTCATGAACGTCATTTCCGACATCGCCGACCAGACCAACCTTCTGGCTCTGAACGCGGCCATCGAGGCGGCCCGGGCCGGAGACGCGGGACGCGGCTTCGCCGTTGTCGCCGACGAAGTCCGCAAATTGGCCGAAAAAACCATGACTGCGACCAAGGAAGTGGGCGAGGCGATCTCCGGCATCCAGGCCACGGCCAAGCGCACCGCGGACAGCGTGGGACAAACCGCCCGCACCATCGACGCCACGGCCACCCTGGCCAAGAAATCGGGTCAGGGCCTGCTCGATATCGTCGGACTGGCGGACAAGACCGCCGAGCAAATCCAGGCCATCGCCACGGCCTCGGAGCAGCAATCGGCCACCAGCGACGAAATCACCCGCAACATCGAAAGCGTCAACGCCATCGCCATGGAGACCTCGCACTCCATGCGCGAGGCCAGCCAGGCCGTGACCGAACTGGCCCGCCAGACCCAGGTTGTCCGCGCCCTGATCGCGGACATGCGGGCCAAAAACCATGCCTGATCCGCGCCTGACTCGCGCGCGGCGCTCGGCGACGTTGGGGGGCATTTTGTGACACGATTTATTTTTTTTTATTCTTGACGTAGAATTTTTTAAAATTTAATCGTCAAGCCGACAAGGCATCCGACGAATGCCTCACCTCCTTCCGAAAAAGCCCTCTTCCGACGAGGGCTTTTTCTTGGTCTCCCGGCGGGGCGCTCAAACGTCCATTCCACTCTCCACGGCCGAGCAAGAATCCGGGAGCCATGAGCGTCCTCCGAATTTTTACTTGCCCTGCCCAAGCCTTCTTTCTATTGCTCGCCCATGTCCCAGAACCTGCCCATCCGACTCAACAAATATCTGGCCGAGGCCGGCATTTCCTCCCGGCGCGGAGCCGACGAGCTGATCCAGGCCGGCCGGGTGGAGATCAACGGCCACATCCAGCGCGAACCGGGCGTCCGGATCACGCCCGGCGTGGACCACGTCCGCGTGAACGGCAAGGAGATCCAGCCGCCTCTGGCCGACAACCAACCGGAATATATCATTCTCAACAAGCCCGTGCACACGGTGACCACGGTCCGCGACCCCCAGGGCCGGCGCACGGTGCTGGACCTGCTGCCCGAGGATCTCCGCGCGCGGCGGCTTTTCCCCGTGGGCCGGCTGGACTACATGTCCGAGGGTTTGCTGCTGCTGACCAACGACGGCGAGATCACCCTGCGCCTGACCCACCCCCGCCACGAGCACGCCAAGATTTACGAGGTGCTGATCCGGGAGCGGGTCTCGGAGCAGGCCCAAAAAATCATGCGCTCCGGCATGCGCCTCAAGGAGGGCGAACGCCTGGCTCCCGTGGATGTCACGGCCGCGCCCCGGCCCGATGGAACGACGCTCGTGCGCATGACCCTGCGCCAGGGTGTGAACCGCCAAATCCGGCGCATGTGCCGGGACCTGGGACTGACCATCCTGCGTCTGCGGCGCGTGGCCATCGCCACCCTGGAACTGGGCGACCTGGAATCCGGCCAATGGCGCGCCCTGCGCCCGCACGAACTCTCGACCCTCAAGGCCGCCCTGGGCCTTGGCGCATAGGAGCAGCATGGCCATCCTGACCAAGCATTCCGTGATCGGCTTTGTTTGCGGCGTGCTGTGCACGCTGCTGCTGGAGGGCGGCGCGGCCCTGTTGTTCATGAACAGCTTTTCAGCCGGAGACGGCGACACGCCGTCCATGGAGGCCCCATTCATGCCGCCGTCATCGCGGCTGGGAAATCTGGAGGGAGATTTTTTGGATTTGGGAGGGCAAAAAACGCGCTTCGCGGACCTGCGCGGCAAGGTCGTGGTCCTCAATCTGTGGGCCACGTGGTGCCCGCCATGCCGGGCCGAGATGCCGTCCTTCGACAAGCTGTGGAAGACGTTTCAAGGCCGCGACGACATCGCCATCCTCTGCATCAGCGAGGAAGCCGCCGAGGATGTCCGCGCCCACCCCGTGTCCCGAACCGTGGCCATGCCGCTTTATGTCTTCGGCTCCGAGCCGCCGGCGGAATTGAACGCCCCGGCCCTGCCGACGACGTTCATTTTCGACCAGGACGGCCGCATGATTTTCGAGCACACGGGCATGGCCCAGTGGGACGCGCCGGAGGTGGTGGAATTTCTGAACAACCAGCTCGCCGCTCAGCGGGAACGGCGGGAATAATCCAGAACCTGGCGGAAGGACTCCCGGTTGGAGTCCCAGTGCAGCTGGGCCTCGACCTGATCCGCGTCAAACCAGTAGTAGGCGATATGTTCCGAGGAAATGACCACCTTGTCGCTGACGACCCGGGCCAGATACACGGGCTTGCGCAATTCGATGCGGGCGTCGGGGATGCAGAAGGAGAACTCCGGAATGACCAGCTCCA
>CAYLNA010000224.1:0-3744 GCA_964384665.1 uncultured Desulfovibrionaceae bacterium
CACTGGCTCAATTCCTCGCGGTAGCGGTGCTGAACAGGTCGCGTCATTGATTCCTCCTTCCGATGCAAACCCTCACGTTTTTCCATCCGGCGGTCTTCCGCGACGATCCGCTTTCCCTAGCGCCAGTCCTCGACATCGGAAAAGGCCGATTCCTGCTGGCTCAAGGGAATATGCAGGGTGAAGGTCGATCCCCGCCCGACCTCGCTCTCCACCTCGATCCGCCCGCCGTGCTTGCCCACGACCACGTCGTGGACGATGGCCAGGCCCTGGCCCGTGCCCTTGCCCACTTCCTTGGTGGTGAAGAACTGGTCGAAAATCCGCTCCCGGTTCTCTTCCGGAATACCGCAGCCCGTGTCGGAAATGGAGACCACGGCCTGGTCCGCCTCCAACCGGGTGCGGACAACAATGCGCCCCATGTCGGCGTTGCCTTCCGTTTCCTGGCGCTCGGCGATGGCGTGGGCCGCGTTGATGACGATGTTCAGGAAAACCTGGTTCATGTCATTGGCCAGGCAGGGCACGGCCGGCAGATCCGGATCCAGGGCCAATTCCAGGTCGGCCAGGTATTTCCATTCATTCCTGGCCACGAGGACCGTGGTTTCCAGGGCCTTGTTCAGATCGACCTGACTCATGGCGTCCCCGCCCGGATGGGCGAAGCGCTTCATGGCCCGGACAATGGCCGCGACCCGCTCCGTGCCCTCGATGGCCTGATCCAGGGCGCGCGGAATCTCGTCGCTCAGGAAATCGATGTCGATTTCCGCCGCGACCGCCCGCACCGCCTCGACGTCCGTGTCCGCGCCAGCGAAAAGAGGCCCGCACACGCCAAGCATCCGCAGCACATCCCGCCAGCTGTCCTCCAGGAAGCGCAGGTTGTCGCCCACATACTGGATGGGCGTGTTGATCTCGTGGGCCACGCCCGAGGCCAGGCGGCCCACGGATTCCAGCTTCTGGGCCATGGCCAACTGGCTTTCCAGGGCCTTGCGCGCGCTCTGGTCAAAAAGCAGGGCCACCAGATGGGGACGCCCCTCCCGCTCGACGGCGACCAGGGTGCGCGACACAAAAAGCGGTGACCCGTCCTGCCGCCGGATCAAACCGTCCTCCTGCCCGGCCCCACGGCATGCCCCACCGCATAGGGGCATGCGCCGCCGGTCGTGGGGCAGGATCAGCTCGGGCAGGTCGGAGCACGGCCGCCCCAGAAAATGATAGGGCGGGAAGCCGAGGATTTGTTCGGCCCGGCCATTCATCTCCACGATTTCGCCGGAGTCCTCGCGAACGACGACAATGCCCGCCCCGATCCCGCGCAGCACCGCTTCCAAGAAACGCGCGTTCTCGCGCAGGTCCGAGGTCCGAGCCCGGACCCGGTCTTCGAGCCTGGCCGTGGTCTGGGCCAGCTCCAGCTCCAGGCGTTCCACGTGGGCCTGCTTTTCCCGCAGCAGATCCTCGGTCATGCGCGTCATGCCGATGTCCATGACCGCGCCCACGAGCCGCCTGGGCAGGCCATCCGCATCGACCGCCTCCACCCGGCATTGCCACAGCACCCACGACCAACCCCCGTCCGGGGACCGCAGCCGTTGCCGCAACCGGATCTCCCCGCCGGGCGCGGCCCGGACGCCAAGTCTGGACCGGAGCGTCGCGGCGTCATCGGGGTGCAGCAGTCCGGCCCAGTCCTCCAGGGACGCCGGCCGGCCATGGACCTCGACATCAAGGATGGCGCTCCAGTCCCCCAGGATCGTCAGCCGGTCTCCGTCCCGGTCCCATTCCCACGGACACAGGCCCGAGGCGGCCATGGCCGCTTCCGCCCACGGCAAACAGCCCGCGTTTTCGGTGTCATCGCGCATCAGTCCTCTCCTTTCCGCACGATCCGGACCGGCTCCTTGATGCCCAGGATGGTTCCGAAATTGACGAACCGTTCCAGGGCCGCGCGGCTCACGGGCTGCCCCTTTTCCATCAGCACCGCGCCCTGGCCGCTGCGCAGGTCCTCGGCCAGGATCATGCCCTCGCGCAGGTCGGCGAGGCTCACGTTCTGGATGGATTCGGCCAGGCGCCGGGCCAGGCAGATTTCGAGCATGTCCACGATGCGGGCGTCATAAATGGCCGGAGCGCCGCGCATGACGCGAACGATCCGCGCATCGTCCTCGCCCCGCAGGGAGCGGTCGGTGTAATCCAGGGCTACCTTCAGAATCCGCGCGCCGACGGACGGATTTTTATCCAGGGGCAATTCCTGGCCGGCGACCATCTCGGCCACGCTCTCCAGGCGCGGAATGTTGCGCAGCAGATTGCCGGCGATGGCCGGATGCATGAGAAAAATCTGGGCGTCCTCCGACGAAAGGGGCTCCCCTCTCATTTTCCGCTCCAGAATTTCCGGAGGCAGGGAGATGCACCCGATCTGACTGAGCATGGCCGCCAGCTCGAACCGCCAGACCCCGTCCAGATTCAGAATCTGACAAATATCCTGGACCAGGCTCTTGGCCTTCTCGCCGCGTCCGAAG
The DNA here is from genome assembly GCA_964384665.1 of uncultured Desulfovibrionaceae bacterium. Classification (GTDB taxonomy): domain Bacteria; phylum Desulfobacterota; class Desulfovibrionia; order Desulfovibrionales; family Desulfomicrobiaceae; genus Desulfomicrobium. Next base: position 2,487 of record CAYLNA010000224.1, read on the forward strand.
GCCTCCGGACTGACCAGGGCCAGAAACTCGGACATGACCTGGATGCAGCCGCTCAGGGTTCCGCGCAGCAGCTCGCGTTCCGCGGTGACCAGACGGTATTGGCGCAACCCGTCGGTGACGGCGGCCAGCAGGGCCTCGGGGGCGCAGGGTTTGGTCAGGAAGCGGAAAATAGCCCCCTGGTTCACGGCGGACATGGCCGCGTCCAGGTCGCCGTGGCCGGTGAGCATGATCCGCACCGTGTCCGGCCAGCGCGCCTTGATCCGGCGCAGCAGTTCGATCCCGTCCATGCGCGGCATTTTCAGATCGGAGACAACCACCGCATAGGGGCCGCTCTCCTCGCATTGGCGCAACGCGGCCGGGCCGCCGTCGGCGGTGTCAATCTCGAAATGCTTGCGCAGATTCCTGCGGAAGGTTTCCAGGACGAATTTTTCGTCATCCACGAAAAGAATGCGTTCCGACATGAGCCCTCCTCTCACGGTCAGAATGTCCCGTTTCGCGCCGAGGCATCCCCCGCGCGAAGCCACTGTATCGAAAACCCGTGAAAAAGTCCGCGCTCAGGACCGAACTTTCGCCGCGAACTCTTCAGCTCGTTCGTGACAATTCAAACTGAATACCGGCCTTCGCCGGCATGACCGGCAAAAACGTGGCGCGAGACGTCATTCCGGCGAAAGCCGGAGTCCAGTGTCGGAGAATGGTCATGAACCGAACGCGCGGCGTCACGAAAAATTTTGCTTTAACGCGGTCCCCGATGCTGGCACACTGAACCTCAAACCGATCATCCGCTGGAGGATTCATGACCAAGGAACAGCAGGACAAGCAGTGCGTCCTTTTTGTTGATGACGAACCCGCCGTGCTCGATGGACTCAAACGCGCCCTCTACCACGCGCCGTTCAAAAAGCTTTTCTGCCAATCCGGTTTCCAGGCCCTGGAAGTGGTCGACACCGAACGCGTGGACATCGTCGTCGCCGATGAGCAAATGCCGGGCATGTCCGGAAGCGATTTCCTGGCCCTGCTCCGCAAACGCCACCCCGCCATCATCCGCATCATCCTCTCCGGCCAGGCCAACCTGGACCGCGTCATCAACGCCATCAACGAGGGCCGGATTCACCGTTTCCTGACCAAGCCCACGGACAGCGCCCAGCTCCTGGAACTGCTCAACCAGTATCTAAGCCGCCAACGCTTGCAGGCCACCAAGGAGGCCCTGCTCAGCCGCACGGACACCATCGGCCGCTGGGAGTGGGACAGCCTGCACGAGGAA
>CAYLNA010000225.1:0-1753 GCA_964384665.1 uncultured Desulfovibrionaceae bacterium
CGCGCCGTTCCCAAGCGGCGCAATTTTTTCCAAGACGGCCCGTCGTTCCCGGACTATCAGACCCGCATGCACGCACCCTCGGTCACATTCTGGAGAACCCGGCCCGGCCTGGAAATCAGCCGGGTCGAGGCCAGCACCCACGTCTTTCCCGCTCACTTCCATGACGATCTGTACGCCATCGGACTCATGCACGTCGGCGCGAGCTTCTGCCAGGGACCGCGTCACACCGAAAACATCCTGTACCCAGGCCAAGCCTGTCTGATCAATCCGGGCCAGATTCATTCCGGCGTCCCGGCCCACGAAACGGCCCTGACCTATTCCATGCTCTACATCCATGCGGACGCGCTGCGCGACATGGCCGAAGACGTGGCGCAAGACTCGCGAGTCAGGCCGGAATTCACGACCATGATCTGTACGCGAACGGACCTGATTGCCGCCCTGTCGCGTCTGGTCCGCGCCCAGACCGCCGCGTGCGGGGAGTTGGAGCGGGAATCGGCCCTGATCCGGGCCATGGGCGACCTGCTCCGCGCCCATGGCGGTGTGACCGGACCGCACGCCGGCCGCGAGCCCCAAGCCCTCCGCCGGGCCAGGGACATTCTTGGCTCCAGTCTGGATTGCAAGATCACCCTCAAGGATGCGTCCGACGCCGCCGGCCTGAGCCAGTATCACCTGTTGCGCCAGTTCAAGCGCCAGACCGGCGTTCCGCCCCATGTTTTCCGCACCCAACGACGCGTGGAGCACGCCCGCGTCCTGATCCGCCAGGGCCGGCCCCTGGCCGAGGTGGCCCAAGCCACGGGTTTCACGGACCAATCGCATTTCACCAACACCTTCAAGCTCTACACCGGCGCTACGCCGGGTCAGTACGCCAACCGCCACCACCCCGCCTTCCGGCAAGGAGATTTTGCATGAAGCCCGCTCTCGCGCATTCCGATTCCTCCCAATTCCACCCCCGTCTGGCCGTGCTCGGGGCGGTCATCCTCTGGGGCGGGTCGTTTTCGGCCATGCGCACCGCCCTGGACGTGCTCCCGGCCTGGACCGTGATGTGGCTGCGCATGGTCATCGCCCTGCTCTGCATCCTGCCCCTGGCCCGCACCGTGCGTTTCGACGGGTACCGGCCCGGCGACTGGAAGCTCCTCCTGCCCACGGTCCTGCTCCAGCCCTGCCTCTATTTTTGGCTCGAATCCTCGGCCTTGAGCCTGACCTCCTCGGCCCAGGCCGGGGTCATCTCGGCCTCGGTCCCGCTTTTGGTCGGCGTCGGGGCCTGGCTGGTTTTCAAGGAATCCATGCGCCTCGCCACGGCCGCTGGACTGGCCCTGTCCCTGGCCGGAGTCGCGGTCCTGAGTCTGTCCGGCCAGGCCACGGTCCAGGCCCCGGCCCCGCTCCTGGGCAATACCCTGGAACTCCTGGCCATGGCCTGCGCGGCCGCGAACATGCTCTTTATCCGCGCCCTGGGCAGTCGCTACAGCCCGTGGAGCCTGACCGTGCTGCAAGTCGTCACGGGCTGCGTCTTCTTCTCGCCCGGCGCGGCCCATCTGGGCTCTGTATCCTGGGAGCTGTTTGACCAACGCCTGATCCTGACCTTCCTTTTCCTGGGCGCGGGAGTGACCCTGGGCGCCTTCGCCCTGTACAACTGGTCCATCACCCGTATGAACGCGACCACGGCCGCAGCGCACATCAACCTCATCCCAGTCATCGCCGTGGGCTGCGGCTTCTTTTTCCTGGGCGAGACCATGACCCTCGTGCAGATGCTCGC
>CAYLNA010000225.1:1853-3717 GCA_964384665.1 uncultured Desulfovibrionaceae bacterium
TGGGCTGCGGCTTCTTTTTCCTGGGCGAGACCATGACCCTCGTGCAGATGCTCGCAGCCCTGACCGTGTTGGCCTCGGTTCTCATGACCCAACGCCCGGCCCCTGCCCGGAGGTGACGGAACTCGCGCCAGGGGCGCCCGCCTTGTGGCGGAGTCCGGAAGCCTGTATTCCGGCGAAATTAGCCCCACACCCCAACCAGGACATCCGCCATGCACGACAACGATATCGCCCTGATCGGCCTGGCCGTCATGGGCCAAAACCTGGCCCTGAACATGGCCCGCAACGGTTTCGCGGTCACGGTCTACAACCGGACCTGGGCCAAGACCGAAGCGTTCATGACCGGTCCGGCCAAGGGCCAGTCCATCCTCGCCGCCCGGGACCTGAAGTCCGTGGCTGCCGCCCTGGCCCGGCCGCGCAAAATCTTTCTCATGGTCCAGGCGGGTCCGGCCGTGGACGCCCTGCTGGACGAACTGCTGCCCCTGCTCGAACCGGGAGACATCGTCATGGACGGCGGCAATTCCCATTTCGCGGACACCGCCCGCCGCGTGGATCGTCTGCGCGGCCAGGGTCTTTTTTTCCTGGGCGTGGGCGTTTCCGGCGGCGAACAGGGCGCTCTGCACGGGCCAAGCATCATGCCCGGCGGGCCGCGTCAGGCATGGGAACAGGTCGCGCCCATTCTGGAAGCCATCGCAGCCAGAGCCGCCGACGGCCAGCCCTGCACGGCCTACATGGGCGAGAACGGAGCCGGACATTTCGTGAAGATGGTCCACAATGGCATCGAATACGGCGACATGCAGCTCATCGCCGAAGTATATGATCTGTTGCGCCGGGGAGCGGGCCTGGGCGCGGCGGCCATCGCGGCCGTGTTCGAGACCTGGAATCACGGGCCTCTCGAATCCTTCCTGATCGAAATCACGGCCACGGTCCTGCGGGCCACGGACAGCGAAACGCCGCTTGTGGACCTGATTCTGGATAGGGCCGGAAGCAAGGGCACAGGCCGCTGGACCACCCAGGTCGCCCTGGATCTGGGCGTACCCACGCCGACCATCAACGCGGCCGTGGAAGCGCGTCTGCTCTCGGCCCTGGCGGGCGAACGCCAAACGGCCAGCGCGGTCCTGCCCGGCCCCGCGGAGTCATGCGAATCGCTGGACCTCCCCCAGCTCGCTCAGGCTCTGTTCACGGCCAAACTCGCTTCCTATGCCCAGGGCTTCGCCCTGCTCCGGGTCGCCCGCGAGGAATGGGCATGGAGCCTGGACCTGGCCCAAATCGCCCGCGTCTGGCGGGCGGGCTGCATCATCCGCGCCGCCTTCCTGGACGATCTGGCCACGGCCTTTGCCGCTAGGCCGGACCTGCCCAACCTGCTCCTGGCCGAAACCTTCCGGTCCCAGCTCGAAACCGGCCAGGCCGCCTTGCGCCAAGCCGTGATTCTGGCCGCGCGGCGGGGCATTCCGGTTCCGGCTTTGTCCGCGTCCCTGGCCTATTACGACAGCTACCGCGCAGCCCGCTTGCCCGCCAATTTGATCCAGGCCCAACGCGACTTCTTCGGCGCTCACCGGTTCGAGCGCATTGACCAAACGGGCTCCTTCCACTGGGATTGGAGTGCGTCGTGATGTGATGCGGGGCGCGGCCCCACACCCCGCAAGGGGCGCGGCCCCTTGACCCCGTCATGGGGAGTGCGCAAGGAGCCCGCCATACGCGGCAACGGCCGTCCGGACACTGTCCGGACGGCCGTTGCCACTGGTGTGCGATGAGATGCGGAGAAATTAGGCCGAGGCCACGAGCAGGGTCTGGCCGGTCATTTCCGCCGGCTTGGGCAGGCCCAGGATGTCGAGGATGGTCGGAGCCACGTCGGCCAGACGGCCGT
>CAYLNA010000226.1:0-3707 GCA_964384665.1 uncultured Desulfovibrionaceae bacterium
CCCGTGGAGCAGATCCGGGGAGCGGCGCGCCGGGCTTTTGATAATCTGATCCGTCTGGCCATCGAGGAGGAGGTCGCCTTCGTGCTCCTGGCCGGGGATCTCTACGACGGGGACTGGAAGGACTACAACACCGGCATCTTTTTCATGCACCGCATGGGCCGCCTGCGCGAGGCCGGGATTCCCGTCTTCATGATCGCCGGCAACCACGACGCGGCCAGCCAACTGACCAAGTCCCTGACCCTGCCCGACAACGTGACCCTTCTGTCATCCAGACGGGCCGCGACCCGTGTCCTGGACGACCTGGGCGTGGCCATCCATGGCCAGGGCTTCGCCACCAGGGCCGTGGCCGAGGATTTGAGCCGCTCCTATCCCGCCCCGGTTCCGGGCCTGTTCAACATCGGCCTCCTGCACACCAGCCTGACCGGCCGCCCCGGCCACGAACCCTATGCCCCCTGCACTCTGGAAGCCCTGCGTGGCCACGGCTACGACTACTGGGCCTTGGGCCATGTCCACCAGCGCGAGGTCTTGTCGCGTGATCCGTGGGTTGTTTTTCCCGGCAACATCCAGGGCCGGCATATCCGCGAGACCGGTCCCAAGGGCTGCGTTTTGGTCACGGTGGACGAGGGGCGGATCAGCGCCGTTGAAAATCGGGATCTGGACGTGCTCCGTTTCGCCCTGCTTGACGTTGACGTGTCGGACCGCGCCGACCTGCCCGCCGTGTACGAACTGGCCCGCACGGCCATGGAGCGGGAGCTGGATTTGGCCCAGGGCCGGCCTCTGGCCGCGCGGGTGCGACTGGCCGGCGCGAGCGGTCTGCATCCGGCCCTGCGCCGCAGCGAGATCCATATCCGCGAGGAATTGCGGGCCATGGCCGCGAGCCTGGGCGAGGTCTGGCTGGAAAAAGTGGTTCTGGCCACGGCTCCGGCCGCTCCGGTCATTGAGGATTCGCCCCTGGCGGGTCTGTTGCCGGATCTGGATCGTCTGGATTTCGATGCCGAGTCCATTTTCGACATGGTTCCGGATTTTCGGAGCCTGCACGCCAAGTTGCCCCTCGATGTGAAGGGCGAGGACGATCCACTGGCCTTTCGCGGCGAGGCCCTGGAACGGCTGCGGGTCGATGTGCGCGAGTTGCTGCTGTCCCGCTTGATGGGAGCGCGCTATGAAGATTGAACGCCTGGAGTTGAAGGCCTTTGGTCCGTTCACGGACCGCGTCCTGGATTTTGCCTCGGACCTGCCCGGCCTGCATATCGTCCACGGCCGCAACGAGGCCGGCAAAAGCAGCTCCCTGCGCGCTTTGCAGGCTTTGCTATTCGGCTTTCCGCACCGGACCAGCGACGATTTTCTCCATCCCTACAGTCAGCTTGTGGTCGGCGGTCGGCTGCATGGGGCCGACGGCCGGAAATTGGTTTTTTACCGTCGCAAACGGAACAAGAACGATCTCTTCGACGCCCAGGACAATCCGCTTCCGGCCGAGGCCCTGGCCCCGTTTCTGCACGGTCTGAGCGCGGAGCTGTTCGCCGTCATGCACGGCATCAACCATGAGGCCCTGGTTCGCGGAGGGCAGGGCATCCTCGATCAGCAGGGCGAGGTCGGACAGACCTTGTTCGCCGCCGGCGCTGGTTTCGCTTCCCTCAAGACCGTGCTCCAGGATCTGGAAAGCGAGGCGGGCAACATTTTTCGCCCCCGCGCTTCCACGGCCGAGATCAACCAGGCCCTGGCCCATCACGCTGAACTCCAGCGCCGCCTGCGCGCCGCCAGCCTGGCCGGCCAGGAGTGGCGCGCCCACCGCGACGCCCTGGCCGAGGCCGAGGCCCGGCTGGTCGCGCTCACCGCCCGGCGCGCGCAACTGGAGCGGGAAATCCGTCATTTGGAACGGTTGCGCCAGGCCTTGCCCTTCCTGGGCGAGCGAACCTTGCTGCGCGAAAAGCTCGATGCGCTGGGCGAGGTCCGGATTTTGTCCGAGGATTTTTCCACCCGTCGTCAGGCCCAGGAAGAGGCGATCCGCGCCCTGCGCTCCACGCGTGAGGCGGACGCGGGGCGGCTGGCTGCGCTGCGCGACAAGTGCGCCGTCATCAGTTTGAACCGGACCGTGCTCGATCACGCCGAGGCCATTGAGAATGTGCATCAGCGTCTGGGCGAATACCGCAAGGGCCATGCGGACCATCCCCGCCTGGAGGGCTTGCGTATCGCGGCCAAAACCGAGGCCGCCCGGCTTCTGCGCCAGATCCGGCCGGGCTTGTCCGTGGACGAGGCCGAATCCCTGCGCCCAGGATTGCTCAAGCGCAAGACCGTGTTGTCCTTGGGGCAGAAACACGAAGCCGTGCATCAGGCCGCGCGCCAGACTGAAATCCGGCTGGCCGACGCGCGGCGGGAACTCGCGGCCGCCCGTCGCGACCGGGCCGCCCTGGGCCAGGGCGGCGACGCCGGCCCGTTGCGGGAAGCCCTGGCCCAGGCCCACAAGCTCGGGGACGTGGACGCGGACCTGCGGGCCCGCGAGGCTGAACTCGCGCGCCGGAGATCGGCCTGGAACACGGCCTTGACCCGGTTGGGGCTGTGGTCCGGAACTCTGGACCGAATCCAGGCCGTGGTCATGCCGCTGCCGGAAAGCGTGGACCGTTTCGAGCGGGAATGGCGCGAGATCGAGGACGAGGCGCGGCGGCTGGCGAGCGAAAAAGATCGCCTCGAACGCGAAGCGGCCGCCCTGACCCGCGATCTGCGCGAGATCGAGCACGCGGCCGAGGTGCCCACGGAGCAGGATCTACTGGCCTGCCGCGCCCGGCGGGATCTGGGCTGGAGCCTGCTGCGCCGGCAATGGATCGAGGGTCTGGACGTGGCCGAGGAGAGCGTGGCCTTCACGTCCGGCCAGGCCCTGCCCGACGCCTATGAAATTTCCATCGAGCGGGCGGACCGCACCGCCGATCGCATGTACCGCGAGGCGGACCGGGTCCGTCGCCACGCCACGGTGCTGGCCGGGATCGAAGCCGCGCGCGCGGCCTTGATCCGGATTGGCGAGGAAACCGCCCTCGTCGACACTCGGCGCGGGGAGATTCATGGCCGTTGGCGCGGCGTGTGGGCCGAGCCCGGGCTGGAGCCGCTCTCGCCGCGCGAGATGCGGGCCTGGCTGGCCGGTTTCGAGCAGTTGCGCTTTCAGGCCGAGGACATCGCGAAACGTGCGTTCGAGATTCAGGTCCGTCAGGAGCAACGGCATGCCCTGCGCGCCCTGCTCGTGGCGCGGTTGGGGGAAGGACCGGGCCCGGATGCGGAGTTGGGGCCGGTGCTGGCCAGGGCCGAACTCGCGGCGGAACGGTTGCGCCAGGAATCGACTGCGCGTGACGCCCTGGAGCGCAAGATCCGGGATCTGGAGCTGGCCGAGGGCAAGGCCGAGACCGAGGATAAAGCGGCTCGGCGGAGCGTGGAGGAATGGCGGGAATCCTGGGACGGAGTCATGGCCGGGCTGGGCTTGCCGGCCTCGACCCTGCCCGTCGAGGCCGACGACTATCTGGACTCGTTGCAGCAGTGCTTCGCCCACCTGGCCGAGGAAGAGACCTTGCGCAAGCGTCTGGCCGGCATCGAGCGCGACGCGCGCGCCTTCGAGAACGACGTGCGGGAGTTGGCCGCGCGACTGGCTCCGGCCGAGGCGGATCTTGACCCGCCGCTGCTTGTCGCCCGGCTGAAGTCGCTCTTGGAGCAGGCCAGCCGCGAACGGA
>CAYLNA010000227.1:0-3692 GCA_964384665.1 uncultured Desulfovibrionaceae bacterium
CCGAACACGGCGATGGCGATGCCCACGGTCATGAACATGGTTTGCCAGAAGGGCGTCATGGCCCGCAGGACCGTGGCGTTGACCACGGCGTTATCCAGGGAGACCGAGACTTCCAGACACGACAAGAGGGTCGTGGTCAGCAGGAAGGCCAGGGCCATGGGCAGCCCGCCGCTGTGATGTCCCAGGGCGAAGGCTCCGCCCAGGCCGAGGATGGTGACGATGATGGATTCGAGAAAATAGCTGATCGTGCTGCGTTGCTTCATGAGTGGAGGCCTGGCTGGATGAGCCGGTGTTGCGGTGGATTTTTTCGGGCGGGTAGTCCCTGCCCGAGGTGGCGTCAAGGACGGGCGGAGAGCGAACGAAAACGGCCAGCGCGGGCCTGGAGCCCGGCGCTGGCCGCTCGGCGTGGCGAAATTACGCGCCTACCATTTGCGTTCGTATTTGTTGCGCAGGACAATGGCCAGGGCGTTCATGGACAGCAGCACGGCCAGGAGCACGATGATCCCGGCCGAAGTCCGTTCGGTGAAGGCGCGGATGGAGTCCGAGGACCAAGTGTAGATCTGGGCCGGCAAGACCGTGGCCGCGCTGGTGAAGCCGGTGGGCACGTCCGGGATGTAGGCCATCATGCCGATGATCAGAAGGGGCGCGGTCTCGCCGATGGCGCGGGCCAGGCCGATGATGGTCCCGGTCAGGATGCCGGGCAGGGACAGGGGCAGGACATGGTCCCAGACCACCTGCCAGTGGGTCGCGCCCAGGGCCAGGGCGCCCTCGCGGATGGAGTCGGGAATGGCGCGGATGGCGGCGCGGGTGGAAATGATGATGACCGGCAGGGTCATCAGGCCCAGGGTCAGGCCGCCGACCAAGGCCGAGGACCGGGGCAGGCCCATGAAATTGATGAAGATGGCCAGACCCAGCAGGCCGAAGAGGATGGACGGGATGGCGGCGAGGTTGTTGATGTTGACCTCGACGATGTGCATCAGCCGGTTGTCCGGGGCGAATTCCTCCAGATAGACCGCCGCCATGACTCCGGCCGGGAAGCTGAAGAGGAAGGTCACCGCCAGCAGATAGAGGGAGCCCACGGCCGCGGCCATGATGCCGGACATTTCGGCCAGCTTGGAGTCGCCGTTGGTGAAGAAGCCGGCGTTGAAGGTCAGCTTGACCGCGCCTTGATCCCGCAACCTGTCGATCAGGGCCATCTGTTTGGGTTTCAGGCGGTTGGGTTTGTCCTTCAGGTACTGGTCGACCTCGGCCGCGGCCAGGACCCATTTTTGTTCCGTGGTCCCCATGAGACGGGGATTTTCGGTGAGCTGACCGGGCAAGAGCCGGGTCACGCCCCGGCTGACCAGATCGGTTATGTCCTCGGGCAGGGCGGACTCGGGGTAGTCCAGAACGTCTTGCGAATAGGCGATATCGACCAGGATTTCGGCCTGGAGGAAGGCCGTGTAGCCTTGGCGGATGATATCGGCGAAGAACACCACCAGGAACATGCCGGCCAGGACGATGGCCCCGTAGGCCATGACGCGGAATCGTTTTTCGCCGTTGCGGCGCTTGGCCAGCAGGCGGGTGTCGACGGGGATGGGCATGAGACCTCCTATTCGTAGCGCTGGCGGAACTTGCGGATCACGACCAGGGAAATGATGTTCAGGCACAGGGTCAGGACCAGCAGCACCAGGCCCAGGCCAAAGGCGGACAGGGTTTCGGGGCTGTCGAAGGACTGGTCTCCGGTCAGGGCGTCGACGATGCGCACGTTGACCGTGGTCATGCCCTCCAGCGGATTCCAGGACAGGTTGGGCTGCAACCCGGCGGCCATGACCACGATCATGGTTTCGCCCACGGCCCGGGACATGGCCAGCAGACAGGCCGAGACAATGCCGGGCAGGGCCGCCGGCAGGACCACGCGGGTGATGGTTTCGTGGGGGTAGGCCCCCAGGGCCAGGGAACCCTCGCGCAGGCTCTGGGGCACGGAGCTGATGACATCGTCGGACAGGGACGAGACAAGCGGGATGATCATGACGCCCATGACCAGGCCGGGGCTCAGAGCGTTGGTGAAGTCCGCCTGTAGGCCCACGGACTCGGCCAGGCGCACGATGAGCGGGCTGACCGTGATGGCCGCGAAGAAGCCGTAGACCACGGTCGGGATGCCGGCCAGGATCTCCAGGGCCGGCTTGGCGACGCGGCGGAACTTGAGGCTGGCGTACTCGGACATGCAGATGGCCGACATGAGACCCACCGGAATGGCCACGAGCATGGCGATGGCCGTGATCATGAACGTGCCGCCGAAAAGGGGCACGGACCCGAACAGGGGCTGGATCGTTCCGTCCTCGGCCATGGTGGCCGCGTCCGGGTTCCAGGTGGTGCCGGTCAGGAAGTCCCAGACGCCGACGATGCGGAAAAATTTGACGGCTTCGAAGATCACGGACAGCACGATGCCGATGGTGGCCAGGATGGAGATGAGGGAGGCCACGAAGAGGATGCGCAGGATCAGCTTTTCGAGCACGGTTCTGACCCGCAGGCCGGGGTTGATGGCCCGCAGGGCCAGCCACAGGCCGCCGGCGGCGGCCAACAGGGTGGCGGCCGCGAGCATGGGCCAGGGCGCCGCGGCCAGACCCGCGGCCTGGACCAAAGCCGCGCCGGCGCAGATGATCGCGGCCGGGGCGGCCGTGCGGACCACGGCGAACCAGCCATACAGGTTTTCCGAGGCCTTGAATTGAGCGTCCGGGTCCTGCTGGGCGCGGATGGTCCGACGGCCGAGCAGGTAGGCCATGGCCGTCAGGGGCAGCAGGCCGGCGAAAAAAAGTTGGGCGATGTGGGTCGTGGTCACGAGATACCTCATGGGGCATGCGCGGTGGAGCGCCAAAGGGCCGATGCGTCCGCACGCATCGGCCCCCGGGCCTTGGCTTTAGGCTCGATTATTTGTGCTTCAGTTCGTCGAGGGTCAGCTTCTTCTTGTCCAGCACGGCCTGGCGGGCCTTGGCCCGGACATCCTCGGGCAGCGGGATGAGGCCGATCTTCTTCAGCAGACCCTTGTCGCCGATCATCTTGTCGCTCATGAACAGTTCCACGTATTCCTTCAGGCCGGGCACGGCGTCGTAGTGGGCGTTCTTGATATAGAAGTAGAGGGAGCGGGAGATGGGGTACTTGCCGGAGGCGATGTCCTCGGGCGTGGGGGCGACGCCGTTGACGGCCGCGCCCTGGATGGAATCGGCGTTTTCTTCCAGAAAGCTGTAGCCGAAGATGCCGAAGGCGTCCTTGTCCTTGGCCAGTTTCTGCACGATCAGGTTGTCGTTCTCGCCGGCCGGGATGTAGGCGCTGTCCTGACGGATGGCTTTGTAGCCCTTTTCATAGCCTTCGATCTTGCCGCAAACTTTTTCCACGACCATTTCCTCAAAGGCGTCGCGGGTGCCGGAAGAGGTCGGCGGGCCGTAGAACACGATCTTGCGGGCCGGCAGATTGGGGTTGATTTCGTTCCACATCTTGTACGGGTTGGGAACGATCTTGCCATCCATCGGCACGTCGGCGGCCACGGCCATGGCCAGTTCCTGCAGGGTCAGGCTCATGGGCGCGTTGTCCTTGTTCTGGGCGATGGCGATGCCGTCGAAGCCGATCAGGGCTTCGGTGATGTCGGTCACGCCGTTCTTGGCGGCGGTTTCGAACTCGGAGTCCTTCATGCGGCGGGAGGAGTTGGCGATGTC
>CAYLNA010000228.1:0-3692 GCA_964384665.1 uncultured Desulfovibrionaceae bacterium
CTGAACCGGGAAATGCGCAAGGCGGCGGAAATGCTCGAATTCGAGGAGGCGGCCCGGCTGCGCGACCGCATCAAGGCCCTGGAGGAGCGCTACGGCGTGTCGGCGGGGAAACGGACATGAACCAGTGCCGTTTGCGGGGAACGTTCTGGAGCCGTTTCTGGCCCAGTTGCACGCGGGGCTTCCACGGCTTCACCGGCCTCTATCTGCTGGTCAAGTTCCGCTTTGGCAGCTTTTTTCCGCTGGTGCTGGGCGCGGGATTTCTGCTGGCCGTGTTCTGCTACGGCCTGTTCATTTTCATGGTGGTCGAAGGCTGGAGCCTGTTGGACAGCTTCTATCAGGTGGTCATGACCCTCTCCACCGTCGGGTTCATGGAACTGCATCCGCTTTCGGACCGGGCCCGGCTTCTGGTGTCGTTTCTCATCCTCATGGGCGTGGGCAGCTTTGCTTATCTGGTCGGTGCGTTCACACAGGTGGTGGTGGAAGGGCGGTTGCAGGATTTATGGGGGAAACGGAAGGTGCAGAAAATCATCAATTCCTTGTCGGATCATTACATTATCTGCGGCTACGGCCGCATTGGCGGCGTGGTGGCCGAGGAGATGCGGCGCGAGAACCTGCCCGTGGTCGTCGTCGAGCGCGACCCGGATCTGTTGATCGAGCTGGAGCGGGACAATTTTCTGTTCCTGGCCGGGGACGCCACGAGCGACGAAACCCTGCTCGCGGCCGGAGTGGAGCGGGCCAAGGGCCTTTTCGCCTGTGTCAGCCAGGACGCCGAGAACGTCTATATCACCCTGTCCTCGCGCCAGTTCAATTCGGCTCTGACCATCATCGCCAGGGCCGACCGGCCCGAGTCCGTGTCCAAGCTGGAGCGGGCCGGGGCCAATCGCGTCCTGACCCCGCACCAGATCGGCGGCAAGCGCATCGCCCAGGTCATGCTCCGGCCCACGGTCACGGATTTCATGGACCTGGCCACCCAGGGCCACAACCTGCAGATGGAGGAAGTTTTGGTCCAACCCGGCTCGGAGTTGGTCGGCAAAAATCTGATCACTTCCGGCATCCGCCCACGTTTCAACCTGATGATCATCGCCATCGAGAAGCGTTATGGCGGCATGACCTTCAATCCCCATCCAGAAATAGTCATCGAGGCCGGCGACACCCTCATCGCCGTGGGGCCGCCCGAGAATTTTTCCGGCCTGCAAGCCGTGAGCAAACCCGAGGAGGGCTTTTCCGCATGACCCTGCCCCTGAATCTTCCCACCGAGGTCGAGCGGCTGGCCGAGCGCCTGACCGAATACAACGCCGCCTACCGCGCCGGCGCGCCCGTGGTCGGCGACGCCCAATACGACCTGCTCGTGGCCCGCCTGCGCGAACTCGCGCCTGACCATCCTTTTTTGAACCGGGTCGAACCCGAAACCTTTGGCGGCAAGCGCGAGATTCGTCATCCCGCGCCCATGCTGTCCACGGAAAAGGCCTACACGCCCGGCGAGCTGGATCGGTTCGTGACCCGTGTGGCCAAGGAAGCGGCCGAGATCGGCGTGAATGAAATCCGTTTTCGCGTCACGCCCAAGCTGGACGGGCTGGCCGGACGCGACGACGGGACGGTTTTCGCCACGCGCGGCAACGGCGAGGTCGGCTATGAAGTCAGTTCGGCCTTTGCCAAGGGCATGATCCCTCTTGGCGGCCGGGGCCGTGGCGTGGGTGAGATGGTCATTCGGCAGAGCTATTTCGCGGAGCATCTGGCCGGAAAATTCGAGCATCCCCGCAATCTGGTCGTGGGCATCGTGTCTTCCGACACAGTGAACGAATGCGCCAAACAGGCCTTGGCCGACGGCGTGGTGCATTTTGTGCCCTACAGCGAACTGCCGTTTTGGGAAGGCTCTGGAGCGGACCTGCTGGGCCGTATGGACGCCATTACGGACGAGCTGTCGGCCCAGGTCGATTATCCCCTGGACGGCATGGTGGTGGAGGTGCTGAACGAGGACGTGCGCCGATCCATGGGCGCGACCAGCCATCATTACCGCTGGCAGATCGCGGTCAAGCGCAAGGGCGAAACGGCGCTGACCCGGGTCGAGGAAGTGGTCTGGCAGGTCGGTCGCACCGGCAAGATTACGCCCGTGCTGCTCATCGAGCCGGTCAACCTGTCCGGGGCGACCATCCGCCGGGTCACTGGGCACAACGCGGGCCTTGTCCAGAAAAAAGGACTGGGGCCGGGGGCCGAGGTCGAGATCATCCGCAGCGGCGAGGTCATTCCCAAGATCGAGGACGTGCTCGTGGCCGCCCATGTGGACCTGCCCGAGGTTTGTCCGTCGTGTGGAACCGGTCTGGGCCGTGAGAACGATTTTTTGATCTGTCGCAACGAGCATTGTCCGGACCAGACCGTGCAGACCATCGAGCACTGGTTCAAGACCCTGGGCAACGCCGATTGGTTCGGCCGCAAAACCGTGGAAAAGCTGGTCGCTTCGGGTTATGACAGCCTGGAAAAAGTGTACGAACTGGGCGAGGACGAGTTCCGGACCATGGGCTTTGGTCCGGTGCAGTCGGCCAATCTGGCCGAAGCGGTCTATCTGAGCCGCACCCGCGAGGTCGAGGACTGGCGTTTTCTGGCCGCCCTGGGCATCGAGGATCTGGGCAAGGGCGACAGCCGCAAGCTGCTGGAGGCTTTCCCCTTGGAGTCCCTGCCCGATCTGACCCAGGACAAGATCGAGGCCCTGCACGGGTTCGGGGCCATCACGGCCCAGTCCATCGTGCGCGGGCTGGAACGTCTGGGACCGACCCTGCGTCATTTGCTGGCCCTGGATTTCCAGATCATCCGCTCCGGCGCGGCCCGTGGGCCGGTCGTCGCCGCAAGCCCCTTGGCCGGCAAGCATGTGGTCTTCACCGGCAAGATGGCGCGCGGCTCGCGCGAGGACATGCAGGAGCAGGCCCGCGCCCTGGGCGCCTTGGTCCAGAGCGCGGTCAACGCCAAGACGGATTTTCTGATCTGCGGCGCCAATGTCGGCGCGACCAAAATGGCCAAGGCCCAGGCCACGGGCGCGGCCATCCTGACCGAGGACGAGTACCTGCGCTTTGTCGGCGCGGACAACAACACAGGAGACACAGTATGAGCACTGCCGTTATCATCATGGGGGCCAAGGGCCGCATGGGTTCGATTCTGACCTCGATGGCCGCTGAATCCGAGAACTTCACCCTGGCCGGCGTGGTCGAACGGGCCGAGCGCGCCGCCGGTCTGGAACTCTTGGGCTGTCCCGTGGCCAACACCCTGGCCGAACTGCTCCCGTCCTGTCCGGGCGCGGTGGTCATCGACTTCACGGCCCCGGAAGTCAGCCTAGCCTCGGCCCGCGCAGTGGCCGCGACCGGCAATCCCCTGGTCATCGGCACCACGGGGCTTTCCGCCGCGCAGATCGCCGAGTTGGAAACCCTGGCCGCGAAGACGCCCATTTTCTGGTCCCCGAACATGTCCATCGGCGTCAACGCCCTGGTCCGCATCCTGCCCGCCCTGGAGCGCATTCTGGGCGAGGCCTATGACATGGAGATCACCGAGATCCACCACCACCACAAAAAGGACGCGCCCAGCGGCACGGCCGTGAAGCTGGCCCAGGTCCTGGCCCAGTCGCGCGGGTGGAACCTGGACGAGGTCGGCAATTACGGCCGCCAGGGCATTGTCGGGGCGCGGCCGGAAAAGGAACTGGGCGTGCA
>CAYLNA010000229.1:0-3690 GCA_964384665.1 uncultured Desulfovibrionaceae bacterium
CGACGTCGAGACCGCCCTTGTCCAGCTGACCCGTTGGCAACTGCGCCACGACGGTCGCCCCTTCGCCCCGATTCTCGATCCATTCCATGCCCGTCTTGATCCGGAATTTTATCGCGCCCTGGCCGACCGCCTAGCGGCGAGCCAGAAAGTCAATTTCTGGGCTACGGCGCGCTACCCCAAATTTGTTCATGCCGCGCCGCGCATTCTGCTCGTGACCAGCGCCTATTTTCTGATGGGTGAAATCGAGGCCGCCTGCATCCGTCTCGGCCATGCGACGGCCTTCGTGCAGCTGCCCAGCCAGGAGATCGGCTCGCAGGAATTCATCGAGCGGATGCTTTCGGAAATCCTGGCCTTTCGGCCGGATTTCGTCCTGACCATCAACCATCTCGGCGTGGACAAGGAAGGCGTCCTGACCGACCTTCTGGCCCGGATGCGGCTTCCGCTGGCGTCATGGTTCGTCGATAATCCCCATCTCATACTTTATGCCTACGAAAACCTGGCCTCGGATTGGGTCACGCTCTTCACCTGGGACGCGGACAATATCGCCACGCTCAAGGCCCAGGGTTTCGAGCGCGTGCATTATTTGCCCCTGGCCACTGACCCGCACCGTTTCGGGTTGGGCCCAGGTCGGCTTGTTCGCGATGTGGCCTTTGTCGGCAATTCCATGGTTTACAAGGTCCGGGCCAAGCTGGACCGATACGCCTTTCCGCCGGCCCTGATCACCGATCTGGAGGGCCTGGGCCGGGCCTTCAAGGACAGCGGCGAGTTGTCCGTGGCCGCGTTTCTGGATCAGGATTTCCCGGCCTTGGCCGTCCTGTTCCGCGCCCTGCCGGACATGGACACCCGTCTGGCCTACGAGACCCTCGTCACGTGGCAGGCGACCCTGGACTATCGTCTGGAGCGGGTGGCCGAGTTGCTGCCGTTCGGGCCGTTGGTGGTGGGGGACCGGGGTTGGTTTGAGCTGCTCCCCAAATCCGGTTGGAACTATCATCCGGAACTCAATTATTACGCGGAGCTGCCCGCGTTTTATCCGGCCACGCGCGTCAATTTCAATTGCACCAGCCAGCAGATGAAGGGCGCGGTCAACCAGCGCGTCTTCGACGTGCCGGTCTGCGGCGGGTTTCTGCTCACGGACCATCGGCGGCAGATGGAAGATCTGTTCGAGCCAGGCCGGGAAATCGCCTGCTATGGCGAGAAGGGCGAGATCCCCGACCTTGTCCGCTATTATCTGGCTCACGACGCGGCCCGGAACCGGATCATCGCCGCCGGCCGCAAGCGCGTCCTGGCCGAGCACACCTACGACCTGCGCCTGGCGGCCCTGGCGCGGACCATGCGCGAGATCCACGGCTAGGCCATGAAGCCCATCCTGGTCATCCAGATGCAGCGCATGGGGGATCTCATTCTGTCCTTTCCCCTCTTTTTATGGCTGGAGCGGACCTTTCCTGGACATCCGATCTGGGTCATGGCCGAGCCCCAATTCGCCGCGCCCCTGGCCCGTTTGAGCCCCATGGTCCGTTATCTGGATGATTCTCGGCGCGGCCAGGTGGAGCGCGAGAAGTTTTTCCTGGTCGTCAATCTGAGTCACCGCTCCGAAAGTCGGGATTTGGCCGGCCGCCTCGACGCCGAGGCCCTTGTCGGAGGCCATACCCGAGGCGGCGTGACCCGCGTCGCCGGCGACTGGCAGGAGTACCGGGCGTCCCTGACGCACAACAACCGCCACAATCGTTTCCATTGGGCGGAGCTGAACGCCTTGGATGTCGTTCCCCAGGCCACGATGGCCGCCACGCGCTGGCCCGCGCCCCGGATCATGCCCGCGAGCATCCGCAAGATCGGATTGTTCTTGGGCGCGAGCGAGCCGGACAAGCGGCCGACGGCGCGGTTCTGGGCCGATCTGGTGCGAGAGCTGGAACGCCGGCAGTGGATTCCCGTGCTTCTTGGGGGCCCGGCGGAAAAAGCCTTGGCCCGGGAAGTGCTGGCCCTGGTCGGCCATGCCGTGGCCAGCGCCTGCGGGACCCTTGGTCTGGACCAGTTCGCGCTCTTTGGTCAGGGCTTGGCGGCCATGATCACTCCGGACACCGGACCCATGCATCTGGCGGCCTGGTCGGGCCTGCGGGTGCTCAATCTGTCCATGGGGCCTGTCCATGCCTGGGAGACCGGCCCTTATCAGCCCGGGCATGTGGTGCTGCGGGCCGCGCGGGATTGTGTGGGCTGCTGGCAGTGTCGCTTCGAGCGGCCGCGTTGCCAGGATCCGTTCGCGCCGCCGCGGGTCGCGCGGATCCTGGACGCCATGTTGAAGCGGGACGGCGGCGAATTGGCCGGCCTGACCCCGCCTGGGCTGGAAATCCTGCGCAGCGGGCGCGCTGGGAGCGGACTGTACGACCTGGCGGCGTTTTGTCCGCGCGTGCGGGCCAGCCACGCTCTTGGCGTTTATTGGCAGGCGTTTTGGCTGCATGCCTTCGGGTTGGGACCGGAAACGGCCTGTCGTCATGCCGCCGCCGGTCTGCGCGATCGGTACGGACGCTTGGTTCTGAGCATGCTCCGCGCGAGCCTCGCATTGCTTCGAAATCTGTCCTCGGCCGCATCCGATCCCGACGCATACGTCGCGGGCTGGGCTCATGTCCCGCCAGCTCTGCGCCCCTTGTCCGGCTATGCGGCCACTCATCTTGCCAATCATGATTTTGCGCCAGCCAGCGTGCGGCGTGTCATCGAATTGGCGGAGCGCCATCTGTCCTTTCTTTCCCCGTCGGCGTGATCCTGGAACGCCTTTTGATGTCATCTCCCCACGAGGAGGTGCCGCATGCAATTTTTTCCCGCCGCAGTGAGTGGGCGTCAGCGGAATGTTCGGATGCCCGACGCGTCCGGGCCCGTCGAAACGAAGTCTGGTTTTTCATCCGTGTTGTCTTCGCAGTTGGGAAAGTCCGTCAGGTCCGAGTCCGGTCCAGCGGCCGGCGTGGTCGATTCCGGCACCCAGACCGCGCCGCCGGCGGCGCGAGCCGCCGCGCGTGTTTCCACGTCATCGCCGAACACCTCTGCGGCGGACGTGGTCCCATCCACCACGGGAGCGGGAATGCCGGCCCCTGGCGCGGGAAAAAACACGCATTCGCCAACTTTGGATTTGTCGCCAAGCCCGTCCCAGGGCTCGGCTCGAACCGTCGCGCGGAGGGAAAATTCTGCCGAGACTGCCTCCAATGCTACGTCGAAGCGCGCCGTGGAGAATGTTTCTCGCGCGTCCACGGCTGAAAAAGAAACCACCAGTGCAGATGCTCTCGCCACGAATGATGATCGGACGCAAAGCCTGGATTCCTTCGCGGTCGGGCAAACGGCCAACGTGAATCTGGGCGAGGGCATGCTCGCCGCGCTTCTGACTGTCCAGCATCAGAGCAGCGGGGAAAACACCGCATCCATGCGGCCTTCCACCACCGGGAGAGCGGATGTGTTCGCCCTGAACGAGGCCGTCCTGGCCTCGGTGCACCAGGCGCAACGCCAGACTGTTGACCGCTCCGCATCCCGTCCGCACGCTGCTTCTTCCGGGGGGCAGGAGAAAGGCGTTCCAACGACCAACGCGGCGGCTGGAGCCCGTTCCGCGAGCAGCCAACAATCCGCGCTTTCCACGCGTCGGGAGAAGACGTCCGCCCCAGTGACAAATTTCGACGCCGGAGTCCGGGTCGCGTCTGGCCCGCAATCCGCGCC
>CAYLNA010000230.1:0-3687 GCA_964384665.1 uncultured Desulfovibrionaceae bacterium
CGGGGTTCCGCTGGCCCGATCTGAAAGACCTGCACGAGCAGGGCATCGGACTGAAGGACTTTCTGGATCAGATCGAGGAACGCCTGCTGACCCAGGCCCTGGGCGAGGTCGACGGAGTCAAGAACAAAGCTGCCGAACTCCTGGGCATCAAGCGGACCACCTTGATCGAGAAATTGAAGAAAAAGAACATGCTGTGATGTCCAGCCTGATTTTTGCAAACAGCACCCCGTGCGCGTCCATCCCCTCGCCAGTCTGATCTGGCCCCTTGTCCTGGCCGCTTGGTGCCTTGTTCCGCTCCACGAGGCCGGGGGCGCGACCTTGGCTTGGAGCACGTCCGCCACGGGCGAGCGCCTGGTCTTCACCTTTGCTTCCACCCCGCCCGCCGCCACGCCCAAGAAGGTCGGCGGAAATCGTGTTCTCGTCCCCATTCCGTGGAGCTTTTGGAAGCGCGAAGCCAAGCCCCGCGCGCCTGGGGACGTGCCGGATTCCGCCTTGTTTCGCGGCCTCGAGGTCTACCAATCCGGCCTGGGCCTCAAGATCGCCGGGCCTTTTGAATTCACCGCCTCGACCGACGCCCGGAACAAAACCCTGACCATCGAACTGCGGGACCCGCGCTCGCGGACCAAACCCGCGCTTTCGGCTTCGGCTTCGGTCAACGCATCCCAAGCTGATGTTCCGCCGGCATCGGCCAACGCGACCAATGCAAGCGGGGAATTGTCCGCACAGGGGATGGAGCCCGCGCGAAACGCGACCGTGGGTCGGGATGCGTCCGTGGCGTCCGAGAACGTGGCCGCGCCACCGTCCAGAATCGTGTCCCGACGGGTCGGGCCAGGCCAGGTGTTCCGGAGCCGGATCACCTGGCCCGAACACGGCGCGGATGTCCTCGATGCCCGGAACGCCTCGGTCCCGGCCGCCCACCCGGGGGCGGGAGACTTCCGCCAAGCGGGGAACGCGACGGAGCCGTCCGGTCCGGTCGCCGCGGGGCCGGGTGGTCCGAGCGTGTCCCCTGTGTCCGTGGTCCAGGCCCCGAGGCAGAGCGCCGCTCCCGCCGAGGGCGCGGGAGGACATGGCGCCCCGGCCGAAACCGCGCCGCCGCGCGGGAAAGGGGCGCATGAACCAGAAAAGGCGGGGAACGCGACCATCCACGCCGCCAACGGCACGGCCGGGAACGCCTCGCTTGGCGATGCCGCCGGTGTCCACGAAGAAACGCGGAACGCGACCCTGGCCGCGGATGTGCAAGCCCAACTGGCCTTGGCCGAAGCAGCCCTGGCCGATGGATATTTAGCCAAAAGCCGGGGAATATTGCAGAGCTTGCTTGATCGCCCTGACTTACCCGGAGAATTGCGGGAAGAATTGCTGTTCATGGTCGCCGACATCATGATGCAGGAAAACAAGGACAATCTGGCCGCCAATTTTTCCACCATTCTGCAGGCCTATGAAACGGCCAAGAATTTTGATCCTCCGGCGGAACGCCTACCCGACGCCCTGGTCAACATGGGCTTCCTGCACTTGGCCGTGGGCAACACGCCCGAGGCCAAGGGGTATTTCGATTATCTGCGGCGGCGCTTCCCGGACGATCCTCGCGTCCCGATGGTCGATTACTATTGGGGCGAGCACTATGCCGCGCATGGTGACTTCCAGAAGGCGGCGGACCATTTTCAGTATGCGCTGCAAAATTATCCGGACAGCGAGGCCGCGAAAGCCAGTTCCGTCGGGTTGCTCAAATGCATGTTCGAGCTTGGCTTTGTCGACAAGGCCCTCGAATTGGTCGACAATATCGAAAAACGATGGCCGGATTCCGCGCGCCAGTATCCCGCGTTTCTCATGTCCGCCGGATACACGACCATGATGAAGGGGCAGCTGGACAGGGCGCGTGAGTATTTTTGGCGCTATTACAATCTCGTTCCGAGAGGTCCGGACGCGGACATGGCCTTGGTCCACATCGGCGACATTTTCGTGAAGACAGGGAAACATGACGCGGCGCGGGACATTTTCCACAAGGTTGTCGTTGACTTCCCGATCAAGGAAGGCGGGCTTATCGCCCAGATGCGTCTGGCCGAGGAAGGCTTGCTTGCCCCCTCGGGAGATTTTATCGGCTCCTCGACGAATCGAACCGCGCTTGATCCCGAACGGGTCTACACCCAAATTCTCAAGGACCCCACGAGCAGCCTGGCCCCGGTGGCTCGGCTCAAGCTGGCCATGCTGCACCTGTGGAACAAACGTCATGCCAAGGCGCTGGAGGAAGCCAAGCGCTTTCAGACCGATTACCCAAAACACGAGCTTGCGCCCAAGGCCCGCGAGGTGGAGGGCAAGGCGATTCGGGAATGGATCCGGGCCAGCTTGGAACACGGAGACTTCAAGACCTTGTTGGACGCGTGGGATCGATACGGAAATCTGCTGGTCAAGGACGGGGAGATGGAGCCCCAGATTCGAGCGGCCGTGGCCAAGGCGTTGATGGCGACAGGGCAAGCGGACAAGGGAATAGAGATGACCAAGCCGCTCATCTTTGCCCGCCCCAAGAACGCATACTCCGAGCCCGGACTTGATCTGGTCCTGCCGACCTTGGTCGACGCCAAGCGCTGGCGGGAAGTGGTTGATGTCGTGCGCGAGGCTTCGACCTGGAATCCGCCCCCGGAGAAACAGCGACTTCTGGACTACACGGCGGCCTTGGCTCATGAAAATTTGGATCAGCGCGAAGAAAGCAAGAAATACTGGCGGAAGATAGCCACGGATTTGAATTATCCAGAAGACCAGCGGGTTTACGCTCTGTATTTCTTGGCCCGTGACGCCATGGCTGGCGGCGATGTGGAACGGGCCGGAATCCTGGCCCAGGACACCTTGAATTTGCTGCTGAAGGACAAGAAGGACGTGCCCAAGATCAAGGATTGCCTGGAGATGCTGATCCGGGCCGCCGAGGCCTCGGGTCGCGATCGGGACGCCTTGTCCTGGATTCTGCAATACGACGAGTATATTTCCGAGTCCGATCCGAATTGGCCGGCCTTCACGTACCGCAAGGCCCTGCTGTACAAAAAGCTGGGCGATCAGGCCAAATGGCGGGAGATCGTGCAGGGCATGATCACGAAAAAACCGGATGATCTGTATAGCCGCATGGGCGCATCGGAACTGGAGGGCCTGCGCTTGGAACAAGAAACCAAAAAATTTCAATAGGAGGAGTCATGAGTTTCGATCGCGAGCCCGTCGTGGCGGGTCAATTCTATGCCGGACGCCACGAGCAGTGGCTGGATGTCGTGCGCGGCTGCATGCGCGGCCAGGTCGAACGCGAGGTCACCTCGAAGTTGGTCATGGTCCCCCACGCCGGGCATGTTTTTTCCGGCGAGGTGGCGGGCAAGACCCTGGCCCAGGCCAAGCTGGCCGACACGGTCATCCTGCTTGGCCCCAACCACACCGGCCTTGGCGCGCCCCTGGCCGTGTGGCCGGACGGAAAGTGGAAGCTGCCCGGAGCCTCCTTGGCCGTGGACGCCGAGCTGGCGCGGGCCATCTTGGACGCCGAACCGGCCCTGACCGCCGACCGCGCGGCCCACATGCAGGAACATTCCCTGGAAGTGCTCCTGCCCTTTTTATGGGCCAAGAACCCGGATCTGCGCATCGTGCCCATCGCGGTCGGGGATCCGCGTCCGCACAAGCTGGGCGGAGCGGCCTTCAAGATCGCCGAGGTCCTGACCAAGC
>CAYLNA010000231.1:0-1795 GCA_964384665.1 uncultured Desulfovibrionaceae bacterium
ATGTACAGGGTCATCTTGACCGGATATTTGAGGGTGCGCAGCTGCTTGTACTCGCCCACCCCGCGCGCGACCTGGTCGAGCTTGGCCATGATGCCCCGCCCGACGGAGGCCCCGGCCACGAAATACCCGCCCTCGTTCAGGGCCAGGATGCCGATGACCAGATCCTCCTTGTCCCCGGCCAAGAGGGTGGCCCAATACGTGGACGGCGCGGCCAGCTCGGCCCAGGGGATGGCAGCCCGCGCTTCCGGCCAGATCCGGTCCCATTCGGGTCCGGCCTGCCAGGCGACGACATCCTGAGCGCTGCTCAGGGTCCCGAGCAGGGTCAGGCCGAATTCGGGCTGTTTTTTGCCCAGGGCTTTCTCCAAGCCCTTGGCCGCGGGCAGCAGATGTTGCTCGCGCAACTGGCGGACCACGGCCCGGGTCCGCATCTCCAGGGCGTCCTCGGTCGCGGCGTAGAAATCCTGGCCCACGCTCAGGGCCTGGTCCATGGAGGTCTCGACCTGGGCCTGGAACCAGTAGTCGACCGAGGTCTGCACGAACCAGAGCGAGACCAGGAACATGATCAGGGTCGGCACCAGGGACAGGGTGACGAAAACGACCACGAGCCGGGCCCGCAGGCCAGAACCCAGCACCCGCCGGCGGCGTTCGAGGACGAGCTTGATGACGTTGCGCAGGACCAGGAACAGGACCAGCAGCAAGAGGATGAGATTGAAATTGAAAAGCGCGAAGAAGAGGTAGGAATTGAGGCCCAGGAGGCGCAGCTCGACCCAGGTCAAAAGAACGATGAGCACGATACCGGCCACGGCCAGCCAGATTTCCCGCTGCCGCTTCTGCCGCTCCTTGGCGGAACGCAGATGCACGGGAATGGGGCGGGAAGGCTTGTCCATGTCGGGGCGGACGTCAGTACTCGAACGTCAGTTCATATTCGGTCGCGGGGAGGAGGTCCCAACTCACGAAAAAAAGCGGCTTGCTGATCCACTGCGGCATGTTCGTGCGCAGGATTTTGAACGTCATCCGCGCCTTGTAGAGATTGTTGCGCTCGATCCGCTCCCAGGGAACCAGGGGCAGGGACACGCCGGTCCAGAAGGCGTTCAGATTGTCGCGCAGCGTGTCGAAGGGAAAGGTGTGGCTGCCGCGCTGGTCCCGCACCACGCACTCCCGGGCCATGGGATTGCTGATCATCTGGCAGGTATAGACGGCCTTGCCCATGAAGCTATCCCAGAACGCAGGCCGGTGCCGGAACAGCTCGGCTTCGCAGGTGACCTCGAACTCCCCGCCGGTCTGCATGGCGTCGAGCAAGGGCGCGATGTCCTCGATGGAGATATTGAATCCGATGGACGCGGAGCCGTCCCGGTTGTCCACGCCCATGTCGGCCAAGGTGGCGAAGCCATCGGCCAGCGCCTGGACCGGCCACGGGGCCAACATCCACAAACAGGCGCAGAAAGCGAATAGTGTTCTCTTGATTTGCATATTTTCTGAATTATCCGGGCATAAGAAAGAGAAATTTTTTATTTCCCTTGATTTTCGGTTCAAGACGGGTATGCACTGGCTGCGCTTCCAGGACCTGGAATGATGTTCGGCGCGATCCGATGGCGCGCTCGGCGCGGGGGCATGGCGGGGCCGCGTTCGCGACAACCGCCCGCGCCATCTGGCGTTGATAGTCCAAGGGATAGGGTTTGACAACCGCAGACATGAGAGGACGGACATGAAGCTCAATGAACACAACAGCAAACGCCTCTTTCACGAAGCCGGCCTCCCCGTTCCGGAGGGTGTCCTGCTTGGCCCGGACCACGCG
>CAYLNA010000231.1:1895-3679 GCA_964384665.1 uncultured Desulfovibrionaceae bacterium
CTGTCCGTCACGGCCGGACGCGCGGGCGGCGTCGACATCGAGAGCCAAGCCGAGGACAACCTCCTCGTCGAGCAGGTCCAACTGGATCACGGCCTAGCCGCCTATCAGGTCCGCAATCTCCGTTATCATCTGGATCTGCCGCGCGAACTGGCCAAGTCCTTCGACGCCCTGCTGCGCGCCCTGTACGGTCTGGTCGTCCAGCACCGTTTGCTCCTGGCCGAGATCAACCCCCTGGTCATCACCACGGCCGGCGAGTTGCTCGTGCTCGACGGCAAGGTCGAGATCGACGACCACCAAGTCGGCATCGACCCCGCCCTGAACCGCTTCTTCGAACCCGCCCACCTCGATCCGGAGGAAATCCGCGCCCGCGCGGCGGGATTGAGCTTCCACAAATTGGATGGATTCGTCGGATTGATGGTCAACGGCGCGGGGCTGGCCATGGCCACGATGGACATTCTCGACCACAAAGGCCTGAAGGCGGCCAATTTCCTGGACCTGGGCGGCGGCGCGGACGAGGGCGCCATGCGCGCGGCCTTCGACATCCTCTTCGACGATCCCCGCGTCACCGTGATCTTCATCAATATTTTCGGTGGCATCCTGTCCTGTGAAAAGGTCGCCCGGTCCATGCTCGGCGCCTTGGGAGCCAAGCCCCCGCGCAAGCCGGTGGCCGTCCGCTTCGCCGGCAACAGCGCGGCCCAGGGTCTGGACCTCCTGCGCGCGGCCGACCTCGACAACCTCGACCTCTGCGCGGACGTGGACGCGGCCCTGGGCGTCCTGACCGCGCGCGCGGGCGACGGCAAAACATCCCGCCGCAACGGACGCATGGGAACGCCCTCGCCCCAGGCCAAGCCGGCCCGGCCGCGCGCCCAGCTCTCCCCCTTTCCCCTGCCCGAGGACTGCCGGATTCTAGTCCAGGGGCTAACCGGCAAGCAGGGCCAACTGCACTGCCGTCTGATGCAGCAGTACGGGTCGCGGATCGTGGCCGGGGTCACGCCCGGCAAGGGCGGCGCGGACGTGCTCGGCGTGCCGGTCTTCAACACCGTGCGCGAGGCGGTCCGAGCCACGCGGATCGACGCCTCGATCATCTTCGTGCCCGGCGCGCTGGCCCCGGACGCGGTCCTGGAAGCGGCCGCGGCGGGCATCGGCTGGGTGGTCTGCATCACCGACGGCATTCCACAACAGGACATGCTCCGCGCCCTGTCCCGCCTGCGCGGCGGCCAAACCCGGATCATCGGTCCCAATTGTCCCGGCCTGATCATTCCCGGCCAGACCAAGATCGGCATCATGCCCGGAGATATCTTCCTGCCCGGCCCGGTCGCGGTCTTCTCGCGCAGCGGGACCCTGACCTATGAATGCGTGGACCGCCTGACCAGGGCCGGGATCGGGCAATCGGTGTGCGTGGGCGTGGGCGGCGATCCGTTCATCGGAACCAGCTTCACCGACCTCTGCCGCTTGGTCCGCCATGATCCGCGCACCCGCGCCGTGATCATCCTGGGCGAGATCGGGGGCACGGCCGAGGAGGAACTGGGAGCTTACCTGACCGCCAGCGGCTTCGAACTCCCGGTTTTCGGCTTCATCGCCGGGCAGACCGCCCCTCCGGGCAAGCGGCTGGGACATGCCGGGGCCATTCTCGAAAAAGGCGCGGGCGGCATCGAGGTCAAATTGCGGGCCATGGCCGCCTCGGGCTTCCAGCTCCTGCCGAGCCTGGACCGCGTCGCCGAGGCCGTGGCGCGGGTGCTGTGACGCCGCGCCCTCGGCCCGCGCGCCTCTTTTC
Organism: uncultured Desulfovibrionaceae bacterium; assembly: GCA_964384665.1. Lineage (GTDB taxonomy): Bacteria > Desulfobacterota > Desulfovibrionia > Desulfovibrionales > Desulfomicrobiaceae > Desulfomicrobium. Next base: position 3,670 of record CAYLNA010000231.1, read on the forward strand.
CTGGTCTAGG
>CAYLNA010000232.1:0-3666 GCA_964384665.1 uncultured Desulfovibrionaceae bacterium
TGGTTGCGGTCACTCCGTCCATGACGGGCATCTGTATGTCCATGATAATGAGATCGAACCTGGCGGCCTGAACACACTGCACAGCCTCCTGGCCATTTGTGGCGGTGGTGACGCGGTGTCCAAGTTTTTCCAGCAGACTGCTTCCGGCTACGAGGTTTACCTGATCGTCCTCGACGAAAAGAATATGCAAAGAGCCCTGCGCGGCCGTTTTCTGTCGGGTCAGGACTGGGGCTGATTCCAGGGAAATGGGCTGCTCGACCGGAATAGCCAGGCAGATGGTCGTGCCCTCTCCCAACTGGGAGTCAATGGCCAGACTGCCGTCCATGAGCAGCACCAAGCGGCGGACAATGGACAGTCCCAGGCCGGCTCCCTGGTGATTGCGCACATAGGAGCCATCGGCTTGGACAAAGGGTTCGAAGATGTCGTTCAGCTTGTCGTCAGGGATGCCGAGCCCGGTGTCGCTGACGCACAAAAGTATGTGCAGACGGTCGCGACGGGGGAAGGGCAGTGGGCTCAGGTCGACGCATACGCTGCCCCGTGCCGTAAATTTGATGGCGTTGCCGATCAGGTTGAAGAGGATCTGGCGCAGGCGCGCCTCATCGCCGATCAGGCGCTTTGGCAATTCTGAATGCACGTGGAAATCGAGCGCAATGCGTTTTTCTTGGGCAGCCAGCGGGAAAAGGTCCATGACAGCGTCTTTCAGCGCCAAGGGGTCGAATTCGGCCTTGCGCAGGGTCATTTTGCCCGCCTCGATGCGCGAGATGTCCAAAATGTCCGAGAGAAGAGTGGCCAGTCTGGTCGATGATTTGAGCGCCATGGTTACGTATTGCTGCTGCTCGTCGTCGAGCAGGGTTATGCGCAGCAGTTGCAGCATGCCTTGGATTCCGTTCAGGGGCGTGCGGATCTCGTGACTCATGTTGGCCAGGAATTCGCTTTTGGCCTTGTTGGCTGCCTGGCTTTGCTCGGCCAGGTCCTGGGCGCGCCGGGTCGCGGCATGGAGCTTGTCCAGGATTTTCTTCTGTGCGGTGACATCGTGGAACAAAACCGCGAATCTGCCCGGTTGGGGACAATAGGCCGCAACTTCGAAGTAGCGGTCCAGGGCCGCGGAATAATCCGTGAATCGCACGGGTGTTCCTGTCAGGGCCACTTGGCCATAACGCTCGATCCACAAATACTCCGTATGCGGTATGACCTCGCGCACGGTGCGGCCGATAATGTCCGCAGCCCGCAGTCCGGTCAGCCGCTCGAACGCCGGATTGGCGCTCAGGAAGCGGTAGTCGCGGGGTGCGCCGCTGTCGTCGACGATGATTTCATGCAGGGCGAATCCGGAGGTCATGGCGTTGAACAGCTGCTGGTAGCTTTGTTCGGCCTGCTGTCGGGTCACGACCTTCCAGACTCCATCCATGAGGAGTTGCAGTTGCAGGATGTCGGTGTCGGTGTAGTCTGTCGCCTTGTTGCCCACTCCGACCACGGCCACGATGGCGCCATCCACAAAAACGGGGACGGTCAGAAACCGGGTCAGCGGGACATGCCCGGCCGGATACCCCTTGGCCAGAGGATGCCCGGCGGCATAGTCGTTGGCCATGACGGGTTTGCGCTGCCGCACGGCCTCTCCCCACAGCCCGGTGCGGGTCAGGGCGTAACAGGTTTGTGGTTTGGCCACCCGGCATTCGGCCATGACGTCCTTGGACCAGGTGTTGAGCACGAACTCCTGGGTGGCCTCGTTGTAATGGTAGATGTAGCCGATTTTGCTGTCCGTAAGAGCGATGGCTTCGTCCAGGGCCGCATCCAGAAATATTTGCAGGTTGTCTGTGGGGTGCTGGAACAGCTTGACCAGGCTGCCCAGGCGGAGCGCGGTGCGGCGCACGTTTTCTTCGGCCACCTTTCGTGCGGTGACGTCCTGGGCGAATCCGCTGATGATCAGGCTGCCGGAAGCGTCTTCTGTATCGAGCCGGGCTGTTTCCGAAAGCCAGATGATTTCGCCATTTTTTCTTTTGGCCTGGAATTCGAAATCCCGCACGAACCCATGTTCGTTCAGGGCATCGAGGAACAACGTCCGTTGGGCGGGGTCGAGATACAACTGCGTTTCAAGATCGGTGAGAAGGCTCAGGGCTTCCTCGGCGCTTTCGTATCCCAGCATCCGGACCATGGCCGTATTCAGGGATAAAAAAGCGCCATCGACGGTGCTGTCGAAGGTTCCCAGGGGCGAATGGTCAAAACGCTTGCGATATCTGGCTTCGCTTGCCGCCAGCGCGGCCTGGGTTTCGCGTAGTTTTTTGTCCTGGGCGTGGCGGTGCAGGGCTATCTCGATGGTCGCGGCCAGTTCCCGCTCCGGGACCGGTTTGATCAGATATCCGTAGGGCGCGGCGATCTTGGCCTGTTGCAGGAGTGGGTCCTGGGAATACCCCGTGACGAAGATTACCGGGATGTCGTGGTCGCGCCGGATGTTTTCCGCCGCTTCGATGCCGTTCATGGGGCCAGCCAGCTCGATGTCCATCAGGATCAGGTCCACGGCCTTGTTCCGCGCCGCAGCCATGGCGTCATGGCCCGTGGCCACGGGGGGCAGGGGCGTGTAGCCCATGCGGGTGATCATTTCCGCGATATGCAGGGCTAGGATGCCGTCGTCTTCGACGATCAGAATGGAAGCCTGGGTCATGCGGTCCTCCGGGAAGATGGGGAAAGCGGGAGGGCGAAGGTCAGCCCGCCGCAAGGAAGAATGAAGCGGAGGCGTGTCAGGCTGGTCACGTGCGACTCCGTGGGCAGAGTGGAACTTCCAAGGTTCCGTGGTGTCATACAGTCGCTTGTACGGCAAGCCACCAGGCGCGTTTTGAAATTTCAGATCCGCTGATACGTGGCCGGGGCCAGTTGCTTGAGAGGCAGGCCGGCGCCGGACAGGCTTTCGGAGTGGCCGATGAAGAGGTGTCCGCCCGGGTCGAGATGGTCGCAGAATTTTTGAATCAGCTCGTTCTGGGTCTTTTTATCAAAGTAGATCATGACGTTGCGGCAAAAAATGAGGTCCATGCGCTCCCGGAACTGGAAATCGTCCATGAAGTTCAGCCGCCGGAAGCTGACTTTGCTCCGCACTTCCGGGGCGATGCGCACCAGGCGTTTGCTTCTGTCCTTACTGCGCAGGAGGTATTTGCGGCGGAAGTCGACGGGGATGGCGCCTATCTTTTCGTCTTCGTAGACGGCGCGGGCGGCCTTGTTCAGGATGTCGGTGGAAATGTCCGTGGCCACGATGGTGAAGCGCAGGGGCGCGACGCGCTCGGCATGGTCGAGGAGGACCATGGCCGTGCTGTAGGGTTCCTCGCCCGAGGAGCAGCCCGCGTTCCAGACCGAGAAGACCCGGTTCGGGTTGCGCTTGCGCCATTCGGGCAGGATCTTCGCGGAGAGGAATTCGAAGTGTTTGGGCTCGCGGAAAAAGCTGGTCGTGTTCGTGGTCACGGCGTCGACCATCTGCGGCAGCTCCACCTCCAGCCCCTTGAGCGAGCGCAGATAGTCCAGGTATTGGCCGTAGGAGGTCATGTCCAGGGTGCGCAGCCGGCGCTGGAGCCGGGCCTGGAGCATGGTTTTCTTGGCCTGGGTGATCTTGATGCCCAGTTCGGCGTAGATGAACTCGCTGAATTCCCGCAGTTCCTGATCGGTCATGAGCGGAGCGCCCGAGTC
>CAYLNA010000233.1:0-3647 GCA_964384665.1 uncultured Desulfovibrionaceae bacterium
AGGATACCTACATTTCATGCACGCCATCAGTTTTACCGCATTGCTGCTCAGCATGCTGGCCGGGGTGGGGCTGACCGCCTTTGCCGGCATGAAGGCCCTGAAAGAGGATTTCGGGACTGTCGCCCTGTTCGAAAAGGGGCAGATGGCCCTGACCGTCGTGGTCCTGGTCGTGTCCCTGATCCTTTTGCAGGCCCTGGCCGTCCGCGATTTTTCCTATGCCTATGTCCGTGATTACACGGATACGTTCCTGCCCCTGTTTTACGCCGTGACCGCCTTCTGGGCCGGTCAGAACGGGTCCTTTCTGTTTTGGTATTTGTGCGTGGCCGTCATGGGCTGGTGCATGATCTTCACGCCCGGTTATTCCCGTCTGGATGCCCGGACCAAGGTCTATTTCTGGCTGTTTTTTTACATGGTGGAGATCTTTTTTCTCTTCGCCCTGACCGGTCCGAGCAACCCCTTCCTGCGCCTTGATCCGGTTCCGAGCGAAGGCCACGGCCTCAATCCCCTGCTCCAGAATCCGGGCATGATCTTCCACCCGCCCCTCTTGTTCCTGGGCTATGCAGGGTACACCATTCCCTGCTGCCTGGCTCTGGCCTCGCGCCTGTCCGGAGACGGCAAGGACTGGCTCGACCTGGCCCGCAACTGGAACATCGTGGCCTGGGTCACCCTGACCGCCGGCATCATTCTGGGTGCGTGGTGGTCCTACATGGAACTCGGCTGGGGCGGATATTGGGCCTGGGACCCGGTCGAGAACGCGTCCCTTATCCCGTGGCTGGCCGGCACGGCCTTCATGCACACGGCCATTGTCGGGCGCACCCGCAAGACCCTGTTGCGGACCAACGTGTTCATGGTCGCCCTGACCCTGCTGCTCTGCTTCTACGCGACCTTCGTCGTCCGCAGCGGGCTGATTGATTCCCTGCACGCTTTTGGCGGCAGCCGCATGGGCATTCCGCTTCTGGTTTTCATGATCGCCGGATTGGCCCTGACCCTGTACGCGTGCCTGGTCTCCCGCCGCGACGACACGACCCACGTCGATGATTTCATGAGCCGTCCCGGCATGCTCTTTCTGGGTTCATGGTTGCTTTTGTGCTTGGCCGGCATCGTCTTTCTGGGCGTGAACTGGCCGGTCCTGAGCGCCCTCTGGAGCGCAAATCCGGTCGGTCTGGACGCCGGATTCTACAATCGGGTCTGTCTGCCCCTGTTCGCGCTGTTGGCCCTGGTCATGGCCCTTTGCCCCTGGTTCGCCCAGAAGAGCGGCATCGCCGACAAGACCGGGCTCGGGGTGGTGATTGTTGTCGGGCTTGGGGCGGCCGCGACGTTCTTCGCCCTGGGCTATACCCAGCCCGTGGCCTTGCTGGCCGGCGTCTCCGGCGCGATGATCGTGGTCTCGGTGACGCTGCTGTTCGTCCGGAACAAGGCCGTGCGCTCCTTCCGCCCAACCTGGGGCGCGTATGGCGTGCACCTCGGCGTGGCCTTCATGGTCATCGGCGTGGCCTTTTCCGGTCCGTACAAGATCGAGGAGGAGGCCATGCTGACCAAGGGCCAGTCCATGACCGTGGGCGCCTATGAGGTCACCTATCACGAACTGCGCCACGATCACGACAATCCGGCCATGGACATGCACGAGGCTCGGCTGACCGTGACCAAGGCCGGGCGCGAGGTCGGCGTGCTGGCCCCGCAGAAGCGCCTGTACCGCAATTTCGAGCAGAGTTTCGCCGAAGTCTCGGTCATCCCGTCCCTGGGCGAGGAAATCTACGCGACCCTCCTGGCCTTCAACGAGGAAGAAGCGGTCAGCCTGAAGGTCAGTGTCAATCCCCTGGTGAACTGGATCTGGATCGGTGGCACCCTGTCCTGTCTGGTCGCCTTCGCCTGCTGGAGACGGATCGAGCGGCGCGGATGAACACCCGGACCCTGCTGCGCGTGGCCGCCGTGAGCCATTTCTATGGCTCACGGCTGATCTTCAGGGGGGTGTCCTGCGCCCTGGAGACCGGATCCATCCTGCTTGTGGCCGGTCCCAATGGCGCGGGCAAGTCGACCCTGCTCAAGATCATGGCCGGACTGACCGCGCCCCAGTCCGGCCGGGTCGAGCGCTTGGCGGCGGACACGGGCACGGCGTTCATGGGCCACCAGACCTTTGTCTATCCGGCCCTCTCGGCCTTGGCCAACCTGGAGTTCTGGAACGGCATTTATGGGCGGGGCCTCGACGACGCGGCCTTGCTCGGCCTGTTGGATCGGGTCGGCCTCAAAGCCTTCGCCCTGGAGGCGGCGGGCACGTTTTCGCGCGGCATGGCCCAGCGCCTGTCCCTGGCGCGGGTGCTCCTGGTCGAACCGGAACTCCTGTTTCTGGATGAACCGGCCACGGGCCTCGACACGGCGTCCCAGGCCATTTTGCACCGGGAATTGGACGCGGCCCGCGCGCGCGGGGCGGGCATTGTCTGGATTTCCCACGATCTGGAGCGGGACGTGCGCCGCGCGGATCAGGTTCTGCACCTGTCCGGTCGCGAGATGCGCTATTGCGGCCCGGCCGCTGGATTTTCCGTGGAGGGCGCATGATCGGCTCGGCCCTGACCGTCACCGCCAAGGACCTGCGCCTGGCTTTCGCCAAGGGGCAGGGGCCGGTTCAGGCCGTGCTCCTGGGGCTGCTCCTGGTTTTCATCTTCAGCCTCTCGGCCGAACCTGGGCAGCATTTTTCCGCCCAGCAGGGCATGGCCATCTTCTGGCTGTGCAGCTCCTTCAGCGTGGTGCTGATTTTTTCCCTGCTCTTCCGTTTCGAGGAAGAGAACGACACGGCCACGGCCCTGCTTCTGTCGCCGCTGTCGGTGCAGGGCTTGTGGCTGGGCAAGACCCTGGCCGGTCTGGTTCTGCTGGCCATGTGCCAGTTCTTCTTTTTTCCGGCGGCCGTGGTCTTCCTGGGGCTCGATCTGCGGGCCGATGTCGGCCTCATGGCCCTCTTGCTCCTGGGCGTGGACGCCGGGTTGTGTATCCTGGGCGGGCTCATCGGAGCCATGGGCCACGGTCATGGCACGCGGGACGCGCTTTTGACCATCATCGTCTTCCCCTTGCAGATTCCTCTGCTCCTTGGCGGCATCCGCGTCGGCTCCGGACTGCTCGCGGGGGCGGTCTTCGACGGCGCGACCGACTGGTTTGGCTTGATCTTCGCCTTTGACGCGGTCTTCGCGGGCGCGGCCCTTTTTCTTTTTCCCCATGTTTTCCGTGGAGAATAAACGCATGTTTCGGATCTATCCCAAGTTTTTGAGCGCCCTGGCCGTGGCGGCCATGGCGCTCATGGCCGCCGGGCAATACGCCATCTGGGTCCATGCCCCGGAAGAAGCGACCATGGGCGTGGTGCAGAAAGTTTTCTATTTCCATCTGCCCTTGGCCTGGTGGGCCTTTGTCGCCTTTTTCGGCGTCTGCGCGGCCAGCGTCATGGTCCTGCTGACCAAGCGCGACATCTGGGACGTCTGGGCCGGAGTCCTGGCGGAAATCGGAGTGCTGTTCTGCACCCTGGCCCTGATCACCGGCTCCATCTGGGGCCGGGCGGCCTGGAATGCCTGGTGGACCTGGGACCCGCGCCTGTCCACGACCCTGGTCATGTGGTTCGTCTACTGCGGCTATCTGGTGTTGCGAGCCGGCGGGATGGGCGGGGG
>CAYLNA010000234.1:0-3647 GCA_964384665.1 uncultured Desulfovibrionaceae bacterium
CGAGCTGCTTGTTCTTGCTCAGGCGGCAGAGGTGCCCGCCTTTTTTGTCCTGCTCCGTGCGCCTCGCCACCTCCATCAGGAAGGGCAGCTTGTGGTGGACCATGTAGCCCAGCAGACGGCGGTTCATGATGGCTCCGAGATTGTCGGAGTTGGAGATGAAGGCGTATTCATAGCCCTTGTCCAGTAGGGCGTCGAGGATGCCCGAGGTGATCATGGCCGTGTAGATATCTCCGTGGCCCGGAGGGTTCCATTCCAGTTCCGGATTTTTCGGCCAGGACGCGGGGGTGTGGTCCTTGGCCAGGATCTTGGGATAGCGGTGCTGGAGAAAGGCCAGGTCGATGCCGGTGTCTCCGTTGTTGAACGAACCGACCTTGAGCATGGTGTCCATGTGGGTCTTGAAGCTGTTCATGAAGATCTGCGGAAAATCCACGCCGTAATGGGTGCGGATGTTCGTGGCCTGGAGCAGGATCAGGTCCAGGAAACTGAGGCCGTCCTTGACCGGAATGAGGGATTTGGCCGACTCCAGGCCCATGCTCGTGCCCAGGCCGCCGTTGAGCTTGATGACCGCAGTCTTGTGCAGAGTCCGTTCGCCCAGGGGCTTGTACTTGTCCATGGTTTCGTAATCGGCCAGCTCGTGATCTTCCACGGGGAGCACGTCCCGGTCGCAGAGCTTGCCCTGGGCTCCGTAGAGAAACTGGTTGAAGTAGCATTTGAAGGTGTTGATGACGATGGCCGGCAGCCCCTGTTGCTCCATTTTCAGGGCAAAGGGGCGGAAAAGGGTGGCCAGTTTGGGGTCGTCGACATTTAAACAGCTGATATTTTTACTCATCATGCGTCCCTAGGTGCGAAATGGAGTGGTTTTGGACAAAATGCGTCTGGAGCCTCGAAATCGTGACATTTCGTCGGATTTGTCCGGAATTGCAGGCGATATAGCCCATGTTACGGCTTCCGTCCATCGTCGCGGCGGCCTCGGGGCGCGGAAATGGACGTATTATTTCAAGCCGGGCCAACGGACTGGGGGAGTTTGTGCTGGTATTTGAGGAAGGTGATGGTGATGAGGGCGTGGCCGTCGGACTGTTCCACATGCAGATGGCCGTGAAGACGTTCGATCAGTCGGTAGCAGGTGGCGAGGTTGGGATTCCCGCCGCCCTCGAAGGGCATGAGCAGCCGGTCCTGGGAGGGCAGGGGGACCCGCACCGGGGAAAGGTGGAGGGTGACGTGGACCAGATCGTTGGACTGGGCCGCCGAGATGTCCAGGGTTCCGCCCGAGGTCAGGATCTCGGCTGCCTGGGAAATCAGGTACATGAAAATGCGGTGCAGAAATTCCTGGTCCGCGTGGATCTGGGGCATGTCCTCCGGAATCCGGAGCGCGCAGGCGATGCCCTGGCGCTCCAGGCGGGAGGAGAGCAGACGCAGGATAAAGGCCAGGGTGGCCGGAATGGAGCAGCCGGTCAGGTTGACCTCGATGGGCTCCAGGTAGGCGTTGATGCGCAGCATCAGCCGCTCCAGGCGGTTGCATTCCTCCAGGATGACCTCGGTTTCCATGGCCTCGGGGAAGCGATTCCGCAGCTTGCGTGCGAATCCGCCCAGGGAGACCAATGGATTGCGGATTTCATGGGCCACTTCCTCGGTCATGGTCCGTAGCATGTTCAATTTTTCGTTCTGAAGGAGGATTTTGTCCATGTAGGAGTGGCGGGTCACGTCCATGATTATCCCCTCCACCCGGTCCGCCATGTCCGCGTGGCGCGGATTGTGGGCGATGGACTGGGCCTGCAGGAAGACCTGATATCCTTTTTGGTGCAGGAACCTGAATTCAAGCCGGAACGGATCCGCGCCGGGCTCGAAGCTGTGCTTGAGAGCGCCCAGGAAACGGCCGCGATCCTCGGACGCGATGCACCTGAGAAAGGATCTGGGCGCGGCCATGATGTCCCGGGGCGCGTAACCCAGGATCTGCTCCGTGGTTTGATTCAGGAATTCGAATTCCAGGTCGCGGTTGATGATGAAGATGATCACCGGCAGATTCTGGATCAGCTCATGGAGGTGTTCCTGGGCTTCCTGGACGCGGGCTTGAAGCTGGAACTGGGCCAGGCAATTGCGCAGGCTGTTGGTGAAGACTTCCAGGCTGGGGATGGGCTTGGTCACGTAATCCCAGGCTCCGGCCTTGAAGGCCTCGATGGCGTCGGTGATGTGGGTGCGCCCCGAGACAATGATGACCGGGGTGCTGGGACGGCGCTTTTTCATGAGACGCAGGAGGTCCATGCCATCGGCGTCGCCGATGCCCAGGTCCAGCAGGACCAGGTCCGGCGCGCCGTGCGTGAAGTGGTCCATGCCCTTGCTGGCCGAATCGGCTCCCAGGGTGGAAAATCCGGCGTCCTCCAGCCAGGAAACGAGGCTGGTTCGCACGACCATGTCGTCTTCGATGATCAGGATGGTTTGGGACATGCCGGAATCTCCGCGGGAGTGAACGACGCGCCGGGCTGCGGCAGGATCAGGGAAAAAATATTCATGCGTCGGGAGTGTTCGTATCTGACCCGCCCGCCGTGCAGGCCCACGATCTGCTGCACGAAGAACAGGCCGTGCCCGGTGCCTTCGGCCGGCCCCGAGGCCTCCGACCGGAAATTGGCCTCGAACAACCGGGCCGCGTCCTCGGCGGGCAGGGGATTGCCCGTGGTCGCGATGTAGATGCGGATGCCCGCCTTGTTCAGCCCAAAGGCGTCGTCTTCCATGTCCCAGCCATAGACCAGCCGTTTGCTCCGCTCCCCGCTCGGGGTCTGGACGAGCTGGGTGTACTTGACCGCGTTGGAGAGCAGGTTGGCGACGACCTGACTCAAGAGCCCCAGGTCCGCGCACAGGGTGATATCCTGATCGATGCGCACGTCCGGGGCGATTTCGACGCGCACCCCCTGTTCCTGGAGCAGGGAGCGGAATCGCTCCAACTGCGGCTCCAGGATCTGGCTCTTGAATTTGCACGTGCGCAGCACGAGGTCATAGCGGCCTTTTTCGAAGTGGCCGCGCCGGAGCAAGCTCTCCAGGAAAAGGCTGGATTGCTGAAAGCGCTTGGTGATGACGGTCAGCTGCTCCCGCAGATCCCGGACCTGGGCGGGCAGCTCGCGGCGGATGGCCGAGTCCGGCGCGTCGGCCCGGACCGGGGCCAAGCCATCGATGCCGCGACCCAAGGCGGCCAGGGCCTTTTCCATGCGCAGAAAGAGCAGCTTGAAATGCATGTTGGGGACAATGATGTTGTGCCCGATGTCGCGGACCAGATTGTTGATGAAGGTCAGGCGCTGGCGGTTGCTGATCACGCTTTGCTTCAGGCTCATGACGCGGGCGATGCGTTCCGTGTATTCGGCGTAAAAGGCTTGCTCGTCGGGGTTAAGGTCCTTGTGGACGCAGAACACGCCTAGCAGGGGATCCGTGGCGCTCGGGTCGCAGATGGGAAAGGCGCAGAAGTCGCCGTGCTGGATCATCCGCGCCTTGACCGGACAGATGGGCTCGGGAAAATGGATGACCTTGGGACCGAGGGCATTGGTGGTCCGCCGCAGCTGCAAGGCCCCCTGGCGGTTTTGCAGATAAAGGGAGGCGGGGGTTTTCAGGCAGACTTCGGGCACCAGCACGCAGAGCGATTTGAACTCGCGCATGGCCTCGTA
>CAYLNA010000235.1:0-3611 GCA_964384665.1 uncultured Desulfovibrionaceae bacterium
CGCACGCCGGCGGCCAGGATCAGGTCGCAGGCTTCCATGGCCATGTTGGTGGAGCGCTCGGCGTGCATGCCAAGCATGCCCAGGCAGAGTTCATGGTCGCGGTCCATGGCGGTCAGGCCCATGAGGGTCTGGGCCACGGGCATGGACGCGGTCTCGGCCAGGCGGCGGATCTGGTCCTGGGCTCCGGCCGCGACCACGCCGCCGCCGACCCAGAGGATGGGCCGCCTGGCCGCGTTGATCATGGCAATGGCCGCTTCCAGATCCGCGTCGAAAAAGCTCGGAGCCGGATCGGCCGCGCCGGGCTCGGGCCAATGCTCAAAGCTGACCCGCTCCAACTGCACGTCGCGCGGAATGTCGATCAGGACCGGACCGGGCCGTCCGCTGGCCGCGATGGTGAAGGCCTCGGGGATGACCTCCAGCAGCTCGGCGGCGGAGCGGACCAGGAAGTTGTGCTTGGTGATGGGGATGCTCATGCCGTAGGTGTCCACTTCCTGAAAGGCGTCGGTGCCGATCAGGGCGCGTGGCACCTGGCCGGTGATGCAGATCACGGGCACGGAATCGAGCTTGGCGTCGGCGATGGCGGTCAGGATGTTGGTCGCGCCGGGGCCGGAAGTGGCGAAACAGACGGCAGGCTTGCCCGAGACCCGGGCCATGCCCTGAGCCAGAAAGCCCGCGCCCTGTTCGTGGCGGCAGAGGATGTGTCGGATGCGGGCGCTGCGGGACAGGGCGTCGTACAGGGGCAGGTTCGCGCCGCCGGGAATGCCGGCGATGACGCGGATGTCCTGCCGCTCCAGCAAGGCGATGGCCAGTTCCGCGCCGGTCATGGAAATCATGGGACGTCTCCTTTTTCAGCTCTGGTGCGGGTCCGGCGGGGTGGGAGCTGAAAAAAGAGACCCCCCGCCGGTGCCGTTGCGCCGGCGGGGGGTGTAAAACCAGATGTTTATTTTCCCGCTACGACACAACAGCGTCCTGTACGACGCATACTACGACGACTACTAGGCCGAGCAGGTTGCCAACAAGGGCGGAAGGGCGGGTCGTCATGGTGTGTTTCACGGGATTTCCAGGTAATCAATTATCGAATGGGTAGAAGCTACAACCGATATTCTTTCACCGTCAAGTTTTTGTTGATCCGTTCGTGAATCTTATCCGGCCAGTCTCGACCGATCTTGATCCCCCGCGCCCTTCCGGGCAAGGTGCGGCAACGTTCGTATTTTAGAACTCCAAGGACCAGCCATGCCCACACCCGACTATATCGATTTCGACGCCATCACCGCGCTTTTGACCGCCGCCCAGGCCGAGGGCCGTGATTTTCTGTACGAGTACGAGGTCTACACCCTCCTGGCCCGCTCCGGGGCCGAGACCCCGCCGCGCGCCAATCTGCTGGTGCGCGGCGCCCGGCCAGCGGACGAGGAGTTGACGGCCATTCCCGGCGACAAGGCCGTGCTCAAGATCGTGTCCCCGACCATCGTCCACAAGACCGAGGTCGGCGGGGTGCGCATCGTGCCCAAAACCCCGGACAGCGTGCGTTCGGCCCTGCGCCGCATGCTCTACGAGGTGCCGGAAAACTACGCGGCCTGGATCGAACGCCAGCCCGACGCGGCTCCGGCCGCCTATCGCGGCCTGTCCGGTCCGGCCCTGCAGAGCGCCATCAGCCGCGATGTGAAGGGTGTTTTGCAGGTGCAGTTCATGCCGCCGGATTCGGACACCTTTGGCCATGAGTTGATCGTGGGCCTGCGCCGCACGCGCGAGTTCGGCATGGTCCTGTCCGCCGGCCTGGGCGGCACGGACACGGAACTCTACGCCCAACGCTTCCGCAAAGGCCAGGCCATTGTGGCCGCATCCACGGAGCTGACCGACGCCGAATCCTTTTTCGGCCTCTTCCGCCAGACCATCTCCTACAAAAAGCTGGCCGGCCTGACCCGGGGCCAGCGCCGCATCGTCAGCGACGAACAGCTCATCGAATGCTTCGAGAGCTTCATCGCCATGGCCAACCACTACGCGCCGACCAACCCCGATGCGCCGTTCATCATCGAGGAGCTGGAAATCAATCCCTTTGCCTTCACCGACTACCTCATGGTGCCCCTGGACGGCATGTGCCGTTTCTCCGTGCCTAAGGCCCAGGCGGTAGGCCGGCCCATCGCCAAGATCCACAATCTGCTCCACCCCAAACGCATCGGCATTGTCGGCGTCTCGGCCACGCGCCGCAATTTTGGGCGCATCATCGTGGACAACGTCCTGGCCCAGGGTTTTGCGGCCGAGAACGTGACCATCATCCGCGACGGCGGGGCGGACCAAAGCGGTGTCCCCTGCGTACCGGATCTGGCCAGCCTGCCGCACCAGCTCGACCTGCTGGTGGTGGCCATCGGCGCGGCCCAGGTCCCGGATCTGGTGGAGGACGTCATTGCCCGCGACGCGGCCCAGGCCGTGATGCTCATTCCCGGCGGCATGGGCGAAACCGAGGACAGCCGCGACCGCGCGGCCCAGGTCGTGGCCCGCATCAACGCGGCCCACGGCCGGGGCGACGGCGGTCCGGTCTTTTTGGGGGCCAACTGCATGGGCGTGGTTTCCCGGCCCGGCCGCTACGACACCTGGTTCATCCCAGAGGAAAAACTGCCCCGCGACCGCGACAAACCGTGGCGACGGGCGGCCCTGATCAGCCAGAGCGGGGCCTTCATGCTCCACCGCAGCAGCCAGTGTCCGGAGCTGGAACCGGCCTACATGATCTCCATGGGCAACCAGACCGACCTGACCCTGGGCGACATGGTCCGCTATTTCAAGGATTCCGGGGAAGTGGATGTCATCGCGGTCTATGCGGAGGGTTTTTCGGACCTGGACGGACTGGCCTTTTGCCGGGCCGTGCGCGAGGCCGTGCTGGCGGGCAAGGAGGTGGTCTTTTACAAGGCCGGCCGCACGCCCGAGGGCAAATCCGCCACCAGCGGCCACACCGCGTCCCTGGCCGGGGACTACATGGTCTGCGAGAGCTGCGTGCGTCAGGCCGGGGCCATCGTGGCCCAGAATTTCAACCAGTTCCAGGATCTCTTCCTCCTGGCCGAGAACCTGTACGGCAAGCGGATTCGCGGCAACCGGCTGGCCGCCGTCAGCGGCGCCGGGTTCGAGGCCGTGGGCATGGCCGATTCCATTTTCAGCGACGACTACGCCATGCAGCTGACCACCCTGGCCCCACAAACCGTGGACGCCCTGCGCGACGCGTTGGCCGCCAAAAAGCTGGACAAGCTGGTCGGCATCACCAACCCGCTGGACATCAACCCGGCCGCCGACGACGAGCTGCACGCCCAGGCCGCCGCCATCCTGGCGAATGATCCGGCCGTGGACGCGGTCATCATCGGCCTCGACCCGCTCTCGCCCGCCATGCACACCCTGGCCGCCACGGACGTTCCGGCCTTTGATCTGAACGCGCCGGCCAGCATCGCCCGCCTCCTGCCCGAGGTGGCCAGGGCCAGCGACAAACCCATCATCGGCGTCATCGACGGCGGCCGGCTCTACGACCCGCTGCGCGACGCCCTCATGCGTGCTGGCGTGCCGGTCTTCCCGGTCTGCGACCGGGCCGTGGCGGCGTTGGCGCAGTATATTCAGGCCCGCTTGCATGCCGA
>CAYLNA010000236.1:0-3593 GCA_964384665.1 uncultured Desulfovibrionaceae bacterium
TTTCTGACCGCAGTGGAGGAAAAGGTCGGCCCGTCCTCGCGTTTCATCCATCTTGGATGCACGTCCTCGGACATCGTGGATACGGCCAACGCCCTGCTCCTGACCCGGGCCGGGAAGATCATCCTCAAAGATCTGGACCAGCTTCTGGCCACCCTGGAGGCCATGGCCAAGGCCCACGCCGGCCGCCTGTGCATGGGGCGCACCCATGGCATCCACGCCGAGCCGACCAGCTTCGGCCTGAAGATGGCCGTGTTCCACGCCGAGTTCCAGCGTCACCGCCAGCGTTGGGCCGACGCCCTGGAGAACATCCGCTTCGGCAAGATTTCCGGTGCCGTGGGCACCTACGCCCAGCTGGAGCCCGAGCTGGAAAAACGCGCCCTGGATATTCTCGGCCTTGAGGTCGACCCCATCTCGACCCAGGTCATCCAGCGCGACCGCTACGCCCAGTATTTCACGGCCCTGGCCCTCATCGCCGGCGGCATCGAACGCATTTGCGTCGAGTTGCGTCATTTGCAGCGGACCGAAGTCCTGGAAGTCGAGGAAGGTTTCGGCAAGGGCCAGAAGGGCTCCTCGGCCATGCCCCACAAAAAGAATCCCATCTCGGCCGAGAATCTGACCGGCCTTTCCCGCCTGGTGCGGACCAACGCCGTGGCCGCCATGGAGAACATGGCCCTGTGGCACGAGCGCGACATCAGCCACTCCTCCGTGGAGCGCGTGATCATGCCCGACTCGACCATCATGGTGAATTACATGCTGAATCGCCTGAACGGGGTGCTCGCGAACCTGCGCATCATCCCCGAGAACATGGAGCGCAACCTGATGGGCTCCCATGGCCTGTTCTTTTCCCAGCGGGTGCTTCTGGCCCTGGTCGAAAAGGGCCTGGAACGGCAGAAAGCCTACGAGATGGTGCAGGGCGTGGCCATGCGCTGCTGGCAGGACAAGACCTCCTTCGAGGCCGCCATCCGCGCCGACGCCGGGATCACGGCCCATCTGGATCAGGCCCGCCTGAATCAGGCCTTTGATCTGAACTACTATCTGCGGCACGAGCAGACCATTTTCGGCCGCGTGTTCAAATAGCAGAGGATTCCATGATTGAATTGAAGAAACGACTGGCCAAGCTGCTCATCGAGAAGTCCTACTTGGAAGGCGACTTCACCCTGACCTCGGGCCAGAAAAGCGATTATTATTTCGACTGCAAGCACACGGCCCTGCATCCCGAGGGCTCCTGGCTCATCGGCAAGTTCTTCCTGGACATGATCCGCGCCCACGGCGGCATTCAGGGCGTGGGCGGCATGACCCTGGGCGCCGATCCCCTGGTCTCGGCCGTGACCGTGGTTTCCCACATCGAAGGTCATCCCCTCCCCGGCTTCATCATCCGCAAGCAGCCCAAGGGCCACGGCACCAACCAGTATCTGGAGGGGCTGAACAACTTTACGCCCGGCATGAACGTCTGCCTGCTGGAGGATGTCATCACCACCGGCGGCACGCTCTTGAAGGCCGTGGAGCGGGTGCGCGAGCAGGGTCTGAACATCGTGGCCATCATGGGCGTGTTGGATCGGGAGCAGGGCGGCCGCGAGAACATCGCCGCGGCCGGGTTCGAACTGCGGACCATCTTCACCCGCAAGGAACTGGTCGAAACAGCCAAGAGTTAGCCTCCGGTCATGCAACGATTCCTTTTCGCACTGATTCTGATGTTCGCGGCGTCCACCTCGGTGGGGGCCGCGAACTGGCGTCCGGCCCTGTCCGCGCGCACGAACATGCCGCCCCTGTTCATGGCCGTGGACAAATCCAAGCAGCGGGCCTTCCTGGTTCGGACCGACGGCAACGCCACGGTCCTGGACAAATTCCAAGCCCTGACCTGCACCACCGGGCAGCGCGACGGCGACAAGCAGGCTGTGGGGGATCTGAAAACTCCGGAGGGCGTCTATTTCGTGACCGGCAAGATTACGTCCGGCCTGGATTACACGCTGTACGGCAACACCGCCTTTCCCCTCAACTTTCCCAATCCCGTGGACCGCATCCGGGGCAAGACCGGGTACGGGATCTGGATCCACGGCCGGGGAACGCCCGTCACGCCCAAGCAGACCCGGGGCTGCGTGTCCCTGAACAACGCCGACGTGGATCACCTTGACGATCATGTCGCCAGGCACGCCACGCCCGTCATCATCGGCCAGGATATCGCCTGGACCAACGCGACTGCGGCCGACGCGCCACGGGACGTCGTCACCGGGACCTGGGCCTGGGGCGCGACCCGGGAACGGCGGGACGAGCGGTTTTTCGACCTGTATGATCCCAAGCTCTTCGCCAAATCCTCGGGCAAGTCCTTTGCGCGCTTCCAGGACGAGACGCGGGCCGAATTCTCCGCCAAGCCCTGGATCGACGTGCGCCTGGGCAAGATTCAGGTTCTGGAAGGGCCGGACTACGTGGTCAGCTTCTTCACCGAACAGATCCTGAGCCACGACTCGGCCAAGGAAGGATGGCGGCGGCTGTATTGGATGCGCCAGGGCGAGAACTGGAAGATCGTGGGCGAGGAATGGGTTCCGCAAGCCGCGCGGGCCAGCGCCGCCTACCCCCGGGTCGTGGAGAAGGAGATCCTCTCCGTGCTCCGTCATGGCGAGGACGCCTGGTCCCGGCGCAGTTTGGGCGAGCTGATCAAGCTCTACGCGCGCGACGCCAAGCGCGGCCTGGACGCCGGCGACGCAGCCATAGAACGGCGCGTGCGGGCCGATCTGGACGCCGGGATGGCCAATCCATTCAGCGGCGCGCCCCAAATCGCCCTGACCGATCAGGGCGTGGTCGTGCTCCTCAGTCAGGCCGGGTCCGGGCGGCGTTTCGTCTTCCAGCCCGCCAAGTTCGATACCTGGGCCATCACGGTCGAGGACACCCTGCACTAGCGGCATGCGCTTCACCAACCTGCCCCTGCGCTATATTGAGGAAGAGCCGCGCTATCTCGACCTTTTCGCGCGCCAGGGGCTTCATCCCGAGTTGGGTCTGGACGCCTGGACCCTGGACGCGCTGCCTGCGGCCTGGCACGAGCGGACCGCGCGTCTTTTGCACGGCGCGGGCTTGACCTGCGCCGTGCATCTGCCTTTTTTCGACCTCCATCCGGGTAGCCTGGACCGCTTGATCCACCGGACCACCCAGGACCGCCTACTCCAGGCCGTGGCCACGGCCCGCGTCTATCGTCCGGCCCATTTCATCGCCCACCTCGGCTATGCCCACCTGACCTACGCCAATTTCCAGGCCCTCTGGCTGGAGCGCTCCGTGGCCACCTGGAACGCGGTTCTCGCCCACGCCGGCGACACGCCGCTCTTTCTCGAAAACGTGTTCGAGGACAGCCCCGGCCACCACGTGGCCGTCCTGGACGCCCTTGATGGCCGGGCCTCGGCCTGTCTAGACCTGGGGCACTGGCACAGCTTCGCTCACGGCCACGCGCGGCGCGATCTGGACCTTTGGCTGAACGCTCTGGATACCCGCATCGGCCATCTGCACCTGCACGACAACGACGGCGGGGGAGACCAGCATCTTGGCCTGGGCCAGGGCTCCATTCCCTGGGACCAGCTCTGGGCCTGGCTCGCCCTGCGTCCGGCTCC
>CAYLNA010000237.1:0-3559 GCA_964384665.1 uncultured Desulfovibrionaceae bacterium
CGCTGGTGTTGAGCATGGCCGTCATGGCGTAGGTCCGCACCAAGGAATTGGTCCAGAACGGAATGACGACCAGGATGAGCAGGTAGTTGCGCCAGGGCGGGCGGGTGCGGGCCAGGATGGCGGCGAAGGGATAGGCGACCAGCAGACAGATCAGGGTGACCAGGCCGGACAGGCGCAGGGAAGAGACCAAAATGTCAAGATGGGCGCGGTCCATGAGCCGGACGTAGTTGTCCAGGGACAGGCCGGGCGCGATGAAGGTCTCGGGCGAGGTCGAACAAAAGCTGGCCAGAAAGACGAGCACGTTGGGCGCGAAGGCGAAGACGCCCATCCAGGCGATGGCGCCGACAATGACGGCGGTCTTGAAGAAGCCGTCATTCCTCATGGGGCAGCACCACTTCCCAGCCTTCGACCCAGCTCACCGCGACCCGGTCCCCGGCCCGGAAGTAGACGGCTTCGTCGTCCTCGTTGAAAAATTCCGTGGCCATGACCTGGGTCCCGTTGTCCAGGCGCACGGCCACGTCATAGGTCGCGCCCTTGTAGATGGTCTCCTCCACCGTGCCGACGAGGGAGCGCTCGCGCGAGAAGCTGTCCTCCAGCTCCGGGTCCTCGGCCAGGTCCTTCAGGGTTTCCACGCGCAGATCCTCGGGTCGGAGCAGGATGTGCACCTTGTCGCCGGCGGCGAAGGCGTGCTTGGTTCGCATGAACACGTCCAGGCCCTGGGCCCGGACCCGCGCCCGGTCCCCGTCCTGTTCCACGACCTCGGCGTTCAGGATGTTAATTTCGCCGACAAAGCGGGCCACATACAGATTGCGCGGCTCCTCGTAGATGCTGGACGGCGCGCCGATCTGTTCGATGCGTCCGTTGTTCATGACCACGACCCGGTCGGACATGGAAAAGGCCTCTTCCTGATCGTGGGTGACAAGCACGAAGGTAATGCCGAGCTTGCGCTGCAAATGCTTGAGATCGAGCTGCATCTGCTTGCGCAGACGGTAGTCCAGGGCGGACAGGGGCTCGTCCAGGAGCAGGACCAGGGGGCGATTGATGATGGCCCGGGCAATGGCCACGCGCTGCTGCTGGCCGCCGGAAAGGTTGGAGACCATGCGCGATTCGAAACCGTCGAGCTGCACCAGACGCAGGGCCTCGCCGACCTCGCGCCGGATTTCCGTAGTGGGCCGCTTTTTCATGCGCAGGCCGAAGGCCACGTTCTCGAAGACGTTCATGTGCGGGAACAGGGCGTAGCTCTGGAAGACCGTGTTCACGTTGCGGCGCTCCGGCGGCAGGCCGGTCACGTCCTGGCCGTCGATGGAGATGAAACCGGACGTGGTCGCCTCGAAACCGGCGACGAGGCGCAGGATGGTGGTCTTGCCGCAACCCGAGGGGCCTAGGATGGTCAGGAATTCCCCCCGCTGCACGTCGAGGGACACGCCTTGCAGGGCTGGTTGGCCGTCGTAGGTCTTGGTCACGTCGTGCACCCGGACCACGGGCGCCGATGGAGTCGGCGTCGGGTCTGGCGCGGCGGGGTTGGTCATAGGCCCTCCAGGCATGGATTATGGTCGGGGCGCGCGATGGCCGCACCTCCCAGCAGGCGCGTTTTCGAGACGAACCCCCGCAAAGTCAAGCACAATTCTTCCAGAACAAACCCTCCCCTGGCGGATGAAGCGCGCAAAAAAGGCGGCCCGAGGACCGCCATGTCGCGTCGAATCCGGACCAGGCTCAGTTTCCGCCGGGGAAGGGGCAGGGCAGCAGGCGGCCGACCCGCTCGCTGTAGGTTTGATAGGCCTCGCCAAAGCGTTCTTCCAGTTCCATTTCCTCGGCGCCGATATGCTTGTAGAAAAGAACCACGGCCGCGACGATGCCCAAAATGCCGATGTTCGTGTTCAGGACCAGGCACAGCCCCGGCATGATGGCCAGAAAATGAGCGGCCATGGCCGGATTGCGGCTGAAGGCGAACAGGCCCGACTCGACCAGCATGAAGCCCTCGCTTTTCTTCAGTTCGCGGCTGGCGAAAAAGAGCGCGACCAGACCGGCCGCCAGCCACAGAAAACCGATCACGGATCCGAGCAGAAAGGAGTTGGTGCGGAGGAGCAGATTTTCGAGGATACACCCCACGACAATCACGCCATACCCCGGACCAAGCACTTTGGATTCAAGACTCTTTGCATTCATCGATATCTCCTCGTTGGTCGAAATGGTGGAATTGACTGACTTTATCGACAATGAATCCTGATAGCACCATCCCCCACGTTTGAAAAGAACCCGGCGCGAAGAAATCCGAACCGGGTTCATTTTCCTGTTCAGCGGGTCAGCTGGCGGTAGCGGATGCGCTTAGGCACGGCCAGGGTCTGGCCGGTGCGGCGCTTCAGATCCTTTTCGTATTCCGAATAGTTGCCCTCGAACCAGACCACTTGGCTGTCGCCCTCGAAGGCCAGGATGTGGGTGGCGATGCGGTCCAGGAACCAGCGGTCATGGGAGATGACCACGGCGCAACCGGCGAAGTTTTCCAGGGCTTCTTCCAGGGCGCGCATGGTGTTGACGTCCAGGTCGTTGGTCGGTTCGTCCAAAAGAAGCACGTTGGCTTCCTTCTTGAGCATCAACGCCAGATGCAGACGGTTGCGCTCGCCGCCGGAAAGCATGCCGACGAGTTTTTGCTGATCCGGGCCGGCGAAATTGAACTTGCTGACATAGGCCCGGGAGTTGATGTCCCGGCCGCCGAGATTGATCATGTCATAGCCGCCGGAAACCATTTCCCACACGCTCTTCTTCGGATCCAGAGCGTCGCGCTCCTGGTCCACGTGGCCCAGTTTCACGGTCTGACCCAGCCGGATGGAGCCGGAATCCGGCTGCTCCTGTCCGGTGATCATGCGAAAGAGCGTGGTCTTGCCCGCGCCGTTGGGACCGATGACGCCGATGATGCCGCCCGGAGGCAGGGCGAAGCTCATGTCCTCGATGAGGAGCTTGTCGTCATAGGCCTTGCTCACGTGCTCGGCCTCGATGACCACGTCGCCCAGGCGCGGACCGGAGGGAATGAAGAGTTCCAGGGTCTTGATCTTGTCCTTGGTTTCCTGGTTCAGCATGTTCTCGTAGGCCGAGATACGGGCCTTGGCCTTGGCGTGGCGCCCCTTGGGGGACATGTTGATCCATTCCAGCTCGTGCTTCAGGGTCCGCTGGCGGGCGCTTTCTTCCTTTTCCTCCTGGGCCAGGCGGTTCTGCTTCTGCTCCAGCCAGGACGAATAATTGCCCTTCCAAGGAATGCCCACGCCGCGATCCAGTTCCAGAATCCATCCCGCGACATTGTCCAGGAAATAGCGGTCATGGGTCACGGCGATGATGGTGCCTTCGTACTGCTGCAGATGATGCTCCAGCCAGGCGATGGTCTCGGCGTCGAGGTGGTTGGTCGGTTCGTCCAGCAGCAGGATGTCGGGCTTTTGCAGGAGCAGGCGGCACAGGGCCACGCGGCGCTTCTCGCCGCCGGACAGGACGCCGATCTTGGTCTCGGGCTCCGGGCAGCGCAGGGCGTCCATGGCCATTTCGAGCTTGGAATCGAGTTCCCAGGCGTCAA
>CAYLNA010000238.1:0-3542 GCA_964384665.1 uncultured Desulfovibrionaceae bacterium
CGGCGCGAGAGCTGGTCCGCGTGGCCGCCGGTCTTGATGGTCAACGCCTCGGGAACAAGGCCGACCGGATACCGCACGCCGACCCGCAGCCACAGGGCATAATCCTCGCAGGCCGGCAAACGTTCGTCGAACGGCCCCAATTCATTCCACAGGGCGCGGGAAAACATGACGCAGGACGGGCTGATCAGGCACAGCTCCAGGGACCGCGCCAGAAACCACCCGGCCAGCTTGGCGTGCTTGCGGCAGGGATTGACCCGCACCCCGTCGCGAATCCAGATTTCATCCGTCTGAGAAATCTCCATCCCGCTTTCGCGCATGAAGGCGAGCTGGCGCGCGAGCTTGTCCGGCAGCCAGTAATCATCGGAATCCAGAAGCGCGATGAAGCGCCCGGAGCTGGCCCGGATACCCAGGTTGCGGGCGGCGCTGACCCCTTTATTTTCCTGGTGCATTCCCGTAAGCCGGGGATCGTCGAATTCGGCCAGGACCGCAGCCGTGTGGTCCGTGGAGCCGTCATCGATGACGATCAGCTCGAAATCGGTCCAGGTCTGGACCAAAACCGACGCCACGGCCCGGCCGAGCGCGTCCGCCCGGTTATGGGTGGGAATAATCACGGAAACAAGAGGCATGCGGAGTATCCAGGTTGTCAATGTGCGATGGTTCAACGCCACCGCCTGGTACGGGATGTACCTAAGCCGCCTTCTGCTGGAAGCCGGCCACGACGTGCTGGTCCTGGGCCTACCCGGCGCCTTGTCCGCGCGCAAGGGCGAGGAGTGGGGGCTGCCCATGCGCCTCTTGCCCCTGAACACGGCCACGCCCTGGGGAGTGGCCGGACTGTACGCCGAACTGAGAGCGTTGGTGCGCCAATTCCGGCCGGACGTGGTCAACTGCCACCGGGGCGAAAGTTTCGTGCTCTGGGGACTGCTCAAAAAAGACCTGGGCGGCTTCAAGCTGGTGCGCACCCGAGGCGATCAGCGCTTGCCCAAGGCTAACCTCGTCAACCGTTGGCTGCACACCGCCGTGGCCGACGCGGTCATCACCACCAATTCCCGCATGACCCGACATTTCCAAGACGCATTTCACATGCCGCCCGACAAGCTGCACCAGATTCTGGGCGGCGTGGACACCGCTGTTTTTTCCCCGGACCAAGCCGCCCGCAGCCGCATCCGGGCCGAACTGGGCCATGGGGACACGGACTTCGTGGTCGGCCTGCTGGGCCGCTTTGATACGGTCAAAGGCCAGCTCGACCTGATCCAGGCTGTGGCCCGCCTGTACCACTGCGGCATGACCCGCCTGCGCTTGGTGCTCCTGGGCTTCGAGTCGCCCATTCCGGAAAGCACGGTGCGCGGCTGGCTGGCCGAACACGGCGTCGAGGCCATCACCCACATCACAGGCAAACGGCCGGACATCGCGGTCTGTCTGAACGCCCTGGACCTGGGCGTGGTCGCCTCGCGCTGGTCCGAGACCATTGCCCGCGCGGCCCTGGAAATCATGGCCACGGGCGTGCCCCTCATCAGCACCGATGTCGGCGTCATGCCGGACCTGCTCGAACCGGAGGCCCTTTTTCCGGCCGCAGACGTGGACGCTCTGGCCGACCACATCCGCGCCGCCCACGACAAGCCCGACATGGTCCACACCCTGCGCCAGGCCCAGGCCCGGCGCATGTCCACCCTGTCCGGCCACGACTTTCTGGCCCAAACCCTCAAGGTGTACGAATCATGATCCGCGTCGCCCTGATGCTCCCCAAACTCGGCCGCTACGGCGGGGCCGAACAGTTCGGCTACCGTCTGGCCGAATACCTGGCCACGCGGCCGGACAATGAATTCGACGTGACCTTCATCTGCGCCAAGCAGGACGGACCAGCGCCCCAAGGGGTGCGCGTCGTGCGCGTCGGCCGCCCCCTGCCGGGCAAGCTCGGCAAGGTGCTGTGGTTCGCCCTGGCCGCCGAAGTGGCCCGACGCAAAGGGAAATTCGACGTCAGCGTGGGCCTGGGCAACACCATTGTCCAGGACATCTCGCGGCTGTCCGGCGGACCGACCCGAATTTTCTGGGACTATTCCATCCGGGCCTGGGCTCCGGGCCGGGAGCGGTGGCTGAAAAATCTGTCCCGCCGCCTCTCGCCGGGCAAACAGCTGGGGTGCCTGATCGAACGGTTGCGCATGCGCCACAGCCGGGTGCTGGTGGCCAATTCGGAATTCGTGCGCGACCTCACCGCGCGGGCCTTTCCGTTTCTTGATGCGCGTGCCATCCGCGTTATCCACAACCAGCCGGATTTGCACCGCTTCACGCCGGGCGACCCCGCCCATAAACCGGACCTGCGCCGCCGCTTCGGCCTGTCCGTGGACGCGGACCTCATGGTCACGGCCGGCACAAATTTCCGGCTCAAAGGCGTGCACGTCCTGATCCAGACCCTGCCCCTGTTGCCCGCGTCGGTGCATCTGGCCGTGGCCGGAGGACGCGGCAGCCGCGAATTGACGGCCCTGGCCCAAAGCCTGGGCGTGGCCGACCGGGTTCATTTCCTGGGCCGTGTGGACGACATGCCGAGCCTCTACCGCGCGGCCGACATTTTCGTGCTGAATACCTTTTACGACGCCTGTGCCAACGCCGTGCTCGAAGCCCTGGCCTGCGGCCTGCCGGTTCTGTCTTCGGCCTGCAACGGCAGCTCCGCGTTTCTGCGGCCGGAAGCCGTGCTGCCCGACCCGACGGACGCGGTCGAGCTGGCCCGGCGCGTCCAGGCCCTAATCCATGGCGGGAGCACGGGCCGGACCGATTTTTCGCCGCTGCGCGGCCTTGAACCCTACGCGGACCTGATCCGGGAACTCGCATGACCGATCTGACGACATTCCAGCCCAAGCGCATTCTCGTCTGCCAACTGCGCCAGATCGGCGACGTGCTCCTGACCACGCCGTCCATCCGCCTGTTGCACGAGCGCTTCCCGCAGGCGGCCATCGACGTCTTCACCGAGAAAAAATGTCTGCCCGTGCTTGAGCACAACCCGCGCCTGCGCACGGTCTGGGCCGTGGACAAAAAGGCCCTGCCCACGTTCTTCCACGAGCTGGCCTTTTACGCCCGCGTCGCCCGAGAAAACTATGACCTGGTCGTGGACTTTCAGCAGCTGCCCCGCTGCCGCTTCGTGACCCTCATGAGCCGAGCCCCGGTCCGCCTGTCCTTTCCGCCACCCTGGTACAACCGGTTCCTCTACACCCACTGGACCAAGCTCAGCGGCGGATATTCGGCCAAACACCGGGCCAGCATGCTCGCGCCCCTGGGCATTACGTGGAACGGGGAGGCTCCGGAAATTTTTTTGACCGAGGCCGAAACGGCCTGGGCGCGCAGCTATCTGGGCGACATGGGCCTTGAGCCCGGCGCGTTCCTCACCCTGGACCCGACCCACCGCCGCCCCACCCGGCTCTGGCCGGCCCGCCATTACGGAGCCATGATCGCCCAAGTCCACTCGGCCCGACCGGATCTGCGCTTCCTGATCCTCTTCGGCCCCGGCGAGCGCGACATGGCCGCCGAGGTCCTGGCCCATTGCCCGACTCCCG
>CAYLNA010000239.1:0-3539 GCA_964384665.1 uncultured Desulfovibrionaceae bacterium
CCCACGTCCCAGACAATACGGTCCCTGGCCGGATTGAAGACGCGCAGAAGCGCCATGGTCAGTTCGACCACGCCCAGAGACGGAGCCAGGTGCCCGCCCGTGGCGGACACGGTCTGGATGATCATGCGGCGGATTTCTTCGCCCAGCCTGGTCAGTTCCTTCTCGTCCATGCGCTGCACGTCACCAGGGCTTTTGATGGCGGCCAGAATGGGGAAAAGTTCCCGCAGGGTGTGAGGGGTCATTGGCGCTCCTAGTGCGTGCGGTCCACGATATAACGAGCCACTGCTCGCAGAAAATCGGCGCGGGGATGGACCAGCCCTTCCAGGGCGGCCACGGCCGAATCCACGCTTTCCTGGGCCAGAACCCGGCTCCGGTCAATGCCCAAAAGGGCCGGATAGGTCGATTTGCCCTGGGCCTCGTCGCTGCCCACGGGTTTGCCCAGAGTGGTCTGATCCCCGACCACGTCCAAAATGTCGTCCATGACCTGAAAAGCCAGGCCGATGGACCGGCCATAGGCCGAGGCCCTGGCTTGCAGGTTTGCATCGCCGCCGCCCAGGATGCAGCCCGTGACGCAGGAGGACTCGATCAAGGCCCCGGTCTTCTTGGCGTGCATGTCCCGCAGCTGGGCCAGGGTCGCGGACTGGCCGGTCAGGCCCATGTCCAGGACCTGTCCGCCGACCATGCCGCGCGGTCCGGCCGCCGTGGACAGATGCGCAATGGCCCGGACCACGCGCTCCGGCGGCAGGTCCAGGGAGGCGGCCAGGGTGAAGGCCTCGGTCAGCAGGCCGTCCCCGGCCAGGATGGCCGTGGCCTCGTCGAACTTTTTATGATTGGATGGCTTGCCGCGACGCAGGTCGTCGTTGTCCATGGCCGGCAGATCGTCGTGGATCAGGGAATAGGTGTGGATGCACTCGATGGCGCAGGCGAAATCCAGCACCCGGTCCGGGTCCCCGCCGACCAGTTCGGCCCAGGCCAGACAGAGCACCGGGCGCAACCGCTTGCCCCCGGCCAGGAGAGAATATTCCATGGAGTCAACCAAGGGAGGGGGCGTTTGGCCGTCCGCGAAAATAGTCCCCAAACGGTCCTCGACCCGGCCGCCCAGGGCGCGCAGGCCGGCCTTCATGTCCTGCGGGGTCATGAGGCCTCCGGCGCGGACGCACAGTCCTGTCCGGCGGTTTCGACGATAATCCGGGCCTTTTCCAGCTCCGCGCCGCAGTCCTTGGACAGGCGCACTCCTTCCTGAAAAAGCTTCACCCCGTCCTCCAGAGCCAACTCCCCGCCTTCAAGCAGGGCCGTGATCTCCCTGATCCGCTCCAATCGTTTTTCGAATGTCTGCTGTGCTTTCGCCATGCTGCGTTTTTCCGCCTAAAAAAAGAGTTTCGAAGGGTCCACGGCCAGGTCCAGGACGTAGAGCCCGAAATGCAGATGCGGCCCCGTGACCCGCCCGGTCATGCCGGCCCGGCCGATGGTCTGCCCGGCCTCGACCATGTCGCCTTCTTTGACCAGCATTTCGTCCAGATGCATGTACACGCTGTGCACGCCCAACCCATGATCAATGTACACCGAACGCCCGCCGTAATAATGCTCCTCGGCCAGCACGACGTGGCCGGGAGACGCGGCCTGAACCGGATCGCCGGTTGCGGCGCGCAGATCCAGCCCCCGGTGCGGGTTGCGGGCTTGCCCGTTGAAAACGCGTTTCAGGCCATAGGCGCTGCTGACTCCGCCCGGAACGGGACGAATGAGCGGCAGGTCCAGATGATTGACCGGAGTCACGCGGCCAAGCACGGCCCGGACCACGTCCTGCTCCCGGGCAATGCGCGCCTGGACGCTGGCCGGAGGCGTGGCCATTTCGGAGGCCACCGTCAAGTGCTGGGCCGGAAATTTCCGGTTCTCGATCATGATGGTCGTGGCCGTGGCCAGGGGCCGCAAGCCCAGGCGCAGGATGCGCAGGGTTTCCGGGCCGGTCCTGGACTTGAGCACATCCGTGCCAAGCAAAAAATGCACGTGGCTCGCGCCCTGGGCCGGAATGTCCAGGACGCGCTCGCCCCACTCCACCCGCAAGGCGGTCATGGGCTCGTCGGATTCGACGCGGACCATGAACGGCAGACCGATGCCGATGGACTCGGGGCAGTCCACGCGCAGGACGCCGGCCTGGGCCGTGGCGGCCAGCAGCAGAAAAACAAGAAGAAATCGTACGATCATGGTGTCACCTCGGCGCTGAATTCTCCGTCCGCCACCTGAACCCGGATCAGCTCTCCGGGATGCACGGCTGCGCGCGAACGCACGTAGGACCCGGATTCCCCCCGGATCAGGGCATAGCCACGGGCCAAGGGGGCATGCGGGTCCAGGGCGACCAAGCGGCCGTCCAGGACGCGGGCCTCGGTCTGGCGCGCGTACAGAAAAGTGGTCATGGCCTGGGTCAGGGCGCTGTCGACCCGGTCCAGATCGGCCCGCATGGTCACCATCCGGGTCGGACCAAAGGCGTGACGCAGGCGTTCGTCCTGCCGAAAAAACGCATCCCTCCGGGTCTCGATCAGACTCGTTGCGGCTTGGCGCAGACGGGCGGTCAACCGTTCCAGCTCGAATTCATGGCGCTCCATGCGCCGGGCCGGAGACTGCCAGATCAGACCCTGCGCCAGCCCGGACAGGGTCCGCTCCCGTCCGGCCAAAAAACGCTCCATGGTCCGCGTCAGGTTCACGAACATCTCGTCGGCCTGCTGGCGCAGCACGCCGCGTTCGGTCCACAGAAGCTGCGCGGCATGGGACGGGGTGGCCGCGCGGCTATCGGCCACAAAGTCGGCGATGGTCGTGTCCACCTCGTGCCCCACGCCGCTCAAGACCGGCATGCGGGCGCGGTAGATGGCCTCGGCCACGGGCTCTGTATTGAAGGCCCACAGATCCTCGATGGACCCGCCGCCCCGGATCAGCACGATAACTTCGGCCCAGCCGTCGCGGTCGGCCCGATCCAGGGCGGCCGCGATCTGGGCCGGAGCGGATTCGCCCTGCACCAGGGACGGATACAGACGAATGGTCGCGCCAAAACCCCGGTCCTGGCTGATGCGCAGAAAATCCTGCAAGGCCGCGCCCTGGGGGGCGGTGATGACGGCCACGCGACGCGGGTTGGCCGGCAGCGCCAGCTTGCGGTCCGGGTCGAAATAGCCCTTGGCCGCCAGTTTGGCCTTCATGGCCTCGAAAGCCACGGCCAGCTCCCCCAGGCCCTGGCCCTGCACCAATTCGGCCACAAGCTGATACGCTCCGCGCGGCGGGTAGACGTTCATGCGCCCGGCCACGAGCACTTCCAGGCCGTCGGCAATCTGGAAGACCGGTCCGGTCTCGACCTCTCCGGTCAAAGGATTGATGCGCTCGCCCTCTTCGGCCTTGGGCTGCGCGCCCTTGAACCAGACCACGTTCAGGGTGGCGTCGTCATCCTTGAGGGAAAAATAAATATGTCCTGACGGCGGCTTGGACAAATTGGACACCTGCCCCCGCACCCAGACAAAAGGAAACTCTCCCTCAAGGACATCCTTGACGGCCTGGGT
>CAYLNA010000240.1:0-3521 GCA_964384665.1 uncultured Desulfovibrionaceae bacterium
GTCAGCATCTCCTCGTATCTCCAAGTCAGCCTGTATGCCGACCTTGAAGGGCTTGCCGGAGTGGGGCAATTTTCAATGCCGATTACTGGAGAAAGTGGGTCAGTATTGCATGCTGATTCACATTCCGCAGTCTGCGTGCATTCATGAACCTGGGCCGGAAGGTTCACGGTTGCGTCACGCTGTCCATCTTGCCGCCGAGCGTGGAAAAAGGATCGCCCAGGGCGTCTTTCGCTGAGAGAACGGGCGTGACCGTTTGGGGCCAGGCCAGGTTGATGTCGGGGTCGTTCCAGAGAATGCACCGTTCTGCTTCCGGCGCGTAAAAGTTCGTCGTTTTATACAGGAATTCCGCTTCCTCGCTGAGCGTCAAGAAGCCGTGCGCAAAGCCCTCCGGTATCCAGAGCTGCCGCTTGTTTTCCGCCGACAGCACTTCCCCGACCCATTTTCCGAATGTCGGGGAACCCGTGCGGATATCCACCGCCACGTCGAACACTTCCCCTCGGACCACGCGGACGAGCTTGCCCTGGGCATGCGGGGCTTGCTGGTAGTGCAGGCCGCGCAGCACGCCCTTGCGGGACAGCGAGTGATTGTCCTGCACGAAATTCGCGCTGCGTCCGGTCGCGGCCTCGAAAACCCTGGCGTTGAAGCTCTCGAAGAAAAAGCCGCGTTCGTCCCCAAAAACGCGGGGCTCGAAAAGAATGACCTCGGGTATGGCGAGGGGCGTGGCTTTCATGCGTGGTCCTTTGTGATCAGGTTCATCAGATATTTTCCGTAGGCGTTCTTCATCAGCGGGGCGGCCAGTTTTTCGAGCTGTTCCGCGTCGATCCAGCCTTTCCGGAAGCAGATCTCTTCCGGGCAGGAGATCTTGAGACCCTGGCGCTTTTCCAGGGTCGCGATGTACATGCTGGCGTCAAGCAGACTGTCGTGGGTGCCGGTGTCGAGCCAGGCATAGCCGCGCCCCATGAGTTCCACCCGCAAGTCGCCCTGTTCCAGGTAGATGCGGTTCAGATCCGTGATCTCCAGTTCGCCGCGCGGTGACGGAGCCAGGGATTTGGCGTGCTCGACCACATGGCTGTCGTAGAAATACAGCCCGGTCACGGCATAGTTGGATTTTGGCTGGGCGGGTTTTTCTTCGAGAGACAGCACGTTTCCGCCGGCGTCGAATTCCGCGACTCCGTAACGCTCCGGATCCTGGACATGATAGGCGAAAACCGTCGCCCCGGCGTCGCGGCGCATCGCGTTGTGCAGCAGCGAGAACAGGCTGTGGCCGTAGAAGATGTTGTCTCCTAGAACGAGCGCGCTGGGGCCGCCCCCCAAAAAGGATTCGCCGATGAGAAAGGCCTGGGCCAGGCCATCCGGGCTTGGCTGCACGGCGTAGGAAAGGTTGACGCCCCACTGGGAGCCATCCCCGAGCAGGTGCTGAAAGCGCGGGGTGTCCTGCGGCGTGGAGATGATCAGAATGTCCCGGATGCCCGCCAGGAGCAGGGTGCTCAGCGGATAATAGATCATGGGCTTGTCGTAGACAGGGATGAGCTGCTTGGAGATGGCCAGGGTGGCGGGATGCAGGCGCGTGCCGGATCCTCCGGCCAGAACGATCCCTTTGCGTTCGATCATTGCATGTTCCTTGTCATGAAGTTTCGGGGTAAAATAACTATAAAAGGCGCGACGGGCTGAAGTCCGTTTCCGGTGAAATCCGGAAATCATTTTTTTTCAGACGCTTACGGAGGATGCTCCTTCAGCCTTGCAACGAAAAGATGATTTTTTGCCGCGCGAGTCACAGTGCGGGGCGCCAATCCCGGCTCCTGGAGCGCACACGGTTTGTATGGTCTTCGAGACCAAGAATCCACTGAAATAATGGTCGAAGATGCGGGGGAAAGGCGACGCCAAACCCGTGGGGGCTGATGGCGTCCGCCCGGTGACACTTCCGATCGCGGCGGGGGAGATGATGATCAGTTCTTCCAGCGAAATCCACCCTTGTGATTCGATCCCCGCGCCAGGACGATCCCTGGCCTGGAATACGCTGGCCAAGGCCGGCGCGGCTGTGGCGTGCTCGTTGTTGCTGCACGTCGCCCTCGGACTGGGCTTTGAACTCCGCGTGGTGCGCGGGGTGGAGTCCGAGATGCTCGTGCTTCTTGAATTCGCGCCTCCGCCTCGGCTCGCCCCGGCATCCAGCCCTGCAACGCCGGATCACGCCGCCTCGCCGCCTCGGGTTCGTCCCAGCCCGGAGCGGTCTCGCGTCGATGCTCCTCCAGCTTCCGTGCGCTCTACGTCGCCGACTCGGGCCGCGCCGCCGAGCCGGGTGCATTCCGCCACCCGTCCCCGGATTCCGTCCGTTGCGCGGAGTGCCCCGTACATGGCCGCAAGTCCTGTCGCGCCGCCTCCGGAAGCCCTGTCCGCGCGGAGCGGCCGGCCGGTTGTCCTGGCCAACGAATCAGGACTGGACGCCCTCAAGCACGGCTCCGAAGCCCGTTTCATGCATGGCGTGGCCACCGAGGAATTCGTGGAGGAGAATTATGTTGGTGCGTACCAAGTGCCTGGACGCGGCGCGGTCTGGATCGAGGACGATCGGGCCGGGAGCGGCCATCTCATTTTGCACGACGATAAAACCGGCTTTCGTCGTCCGTTGTTCCGCTTCAATCGCTTCATCTATGTCTACGGGGAGAACCCGGATAGCCCCGAGCCCGTGCTGGGTTCGGTGACCTTTCTCTCCGACGGGTCCAGAATCCACCAATTCATCTGGCAGCACAATTCCACCCAAGCCCATTATCCGTCTCGCCGTTGATCGCGGTTGTCCTTTGGCCATGTCGCTTGGTTGGGCGGTTTCTGGCGCGGCTCGGCCGCGAGGAAATGCTGTCGTGGGCAAGTATTATGAAATCTAAATACGTAGCATGAAAAAATTAATTTTTTCTATTTTATTCTTTTATTTATGAATTTTTCTTTATTTTATATGTATAGAGATACGTGATAGACAAGGCCAATGAAAAGCGTTTTGACATATAAAAGAATTTGTAGATACCCTGAACCTCGTGAAAAAAAGGCCGAAGTCTCTGCACGCTATTACCTCAAGGAGGAGGGTATGAGTCTTAGCAGACGTGAGTTTGTCAAACTGTGCTCCGCGGGTGTCGCCGGTCTGGGTATTTCCCAGATTTATCATCCCGGCATCCTGCACGCCATGACCGAGGGCGCCAAGAAAGCGCCGGTCATCTGGGTCCAGGGACAGGGTTGCACAGGGTGTTCCGTGTCGCTTCTGAATGCTGTCCATCCCAGGATCAAAGAGATCCTGCTGGATGTGATCAGTCTTGAATTCCATCCCACGGTCATGGCCAGTGAAGGCGAAATGGCTCTGGACCACATGTACGAAGTCGCCAAGAAGTTTAACGGGAATTTCTTCCTGCTGGTCGAAGGGGCCATCCCCACGGCCAAGGAAGGACGGTACTGCATCGTCGGTGAGACCAAGGACGCCCTGGGGCATCACAAGGAAGTCACCATGATGGAACTCATCCGCGATCTGGCTCCCAAATCCC
>CAYLNA010000241.1:0-3520 GCA_964384665.1 uncultured Desulfovibrionaceae bacterium
GCGGTCCAAGGGGCCGGGGACAAGGGCGCGTAGCCCCGGCTCTGGGCCACGGCGTCCAGATGGACGAGTCCCAGGGCGGCCAGGTCGAGGTCGAGCGGCTCCGCCTGCTCGACCAGATCCAGGCAAGGCAGGTATTGGCGGCATTGGTCGCAGACGTAGAGATGCTCGCGACTGTTCTCGGCGGGAGTGAGACGGCTCATCCGCTCATGGTCCTGATTGCCGCAACCGGGACAGACCATGCGCACGAAGCGCCACCGGTGCGTGCAGACCGGGCAGTGGTGCCAGACTTCCCCGCTCTTGGAGATGAGAAATTCGGAAGGATCGGGATGGGTTTCCAGGGTGGCCAGGTCCGGGTCCGAGCCGCAGACCGGGCAATACGGCTTGCGCCACAGAGTGGTGGGAGCCAGGCGCGCGAGAGATTCCTTGTGTGCCGCGATGCACGGGGCATAGGCCGTGCGCAGGGCCATGAGCAGAAAATCGGGACTCACGCCGGCCTGGGCTGCGGCCTGTTCCAGGGCCTCGCCGTCGCCGTGGACCACGGCCCGCAGGCACGGGGTCAGCCACGCCGCGTCGGCTTCCAGCTTGCGTCCGAGATCGCTCAACGCCGCGTGCAGGGCCGGAAAGGTGACGCCGAGCACGGGCCAGATCCGGGACGCGGCCTGCCGCAGAACAGGGCCGAATGCCTCCGGATCGACGAAAGCGATCAGCGGTTCGCCATTCAAAAAACGATCCTCGTCGTACGCATCCGCCGCGAGATCCACTGCCGGCAGCTCGGCCCGCAAATCCGCCTGACGACAAATGAGCAACCCAAACCGCTCGACGATCTCGCGAAACGGCTCGTGCCGTCGCGCCAAGTCCTTGAGGATGCTTTCCTTGGATCGAATTTCCGTGACCGACATGTCTGCTCCTTGGGAAAAGGCCCGCCGGAAATCCGGCGGGCCGGTTGAACGGTTAGCCCAGGATGTTGCGCAAGGGCTTGGTCAGGCCCGCCAGGAAGTCGGCCCGGTTCAGGGGCTTGACCTCGCGGCCGGCGTATTTGTGATACAGTTCCCGAGGCTGATCCAGGAAGTAGATGACACCCAGGTCTTCCTGATCCAGCACCGTGCATTTCTTGTGCGGATCGCAGGCGATCACTTTTTCGACCGCCCCGCCGGCGTCCTTGGCCGCAAGGGCCAGGCGCTCCTCGGCCAGTTTGAGCATGTCCTCACGCTCACCGAAGTTCATGGCCCCGGTGCAGCAGGTTTTCACGCACATCGGGATCAGACCGGCCTGGACCCGATCAATGCACATGTCACACTTGCTCAGTTCGCCGGTCTTCTCGTCCCAGCGCGGGATGTTGTAGGGGCAGGAATCGATGACCTCGTCGCACTGCTCCTTGGTCAATTCCTTGCTTTTTCCCGTGCAGACCACGATGCCCGTGGCCTCGTCCTGAATGATGGCCCCTTCCACGTACTGGTCCGCCGTCATCTTGCACGCGGGTTGCAGACAGTGCCGGCACTGATCCGGGAAGAAGAGCCAATGGATGCGTCCGTCGAGCTTGTATTCGGAGAAACGGACCAGTTTGTAGTTGTTCGGGTTCAGATCCGGCGGATTCTGATGGGTGCCGGTCTGCTTGGTGGGCACGGCCTCGTGACCGTGCCACTGCTTGCACGCCACCTGACAGGCGCGGCAGGCCGTGCAGCGGGTGGTGTCGATGAAGATGCACTTCGCCATGGTATTCCCTCCTACCTTGCCAGTTCCGTGACCTTGTCGGCCTTGCGGATGTTCACCAGACACGCCTTGTATTCCGGAATGGTCGTGTTCGGATCGCCCACGGACGGAGTCAGGCGATTGGTGGCGTCGCCGCAGCCGGGCGTGGTCCACCCAAAACAGAAGGGCATGCCGATCAGGTGCACGGTCTTGCCCTGCACAGTGAACGGCGTCATGCGCACCGTGACCATGGCCACGGCCTCGACCTTGCCGCGAATGCTCTCCACGATGACCACATCGCCGTTCTTGATGCCTTTTTCCGCTCCCAGTTCCTGGCTTATTTCCACATAGAGCTGGGGTTCGGCTTCGAGCAGATACGGCGTGTTGCGGGTGTCACCGCCGCCGCACCAATGCTCAGTCATGCTGTAGGTGGTCAGGACGATAGGATATTTTGGATCGGCGGGCTTAGCCAGCAGGTCCATGTCGCTCTTGGCCACCTTCATGCACGGGTTGTTCATCTGCTTCGAGAACGGATTCTTGGCGATAGGCGTTTCGGCCGGCTCGTAGTGTTCCGGGAACGGACCATCCACGCGGCCGGGACCAAAGAGCTGGCCATGACCTTCGGTGTGCATGATGAAGGGATACGTGCCCTTTTCCTGGGCCATGGGCGGAGCCGGACCGTCCGGAATGTCGCCGACCCATTTATCGCCTTCCCAGACAATGACGGGCAGGGCCGGGTTGAAGGGCTTGCCGTTCACGTCGACCGAGGCCCGGTTGTAGATGATGCGCCGGTTCATGGGCCACGCCCAGGAATAGTTCGGGAACAGACCGAGCTTGGCCTGCATGGGGGACTGCGTCAGGTCGCGGCGCTTGGCCAGGTTCTTGTCCGCCGCCGGATAGCCGCCGCAATAGACCCAGTTCAAGCTGGACGTGGACCCATCGGCCTGAAGCAGAGCGAAGCCAGGAACCTGCTCGCCCTTCTTGTAGGCTTTGTCCTTGATGGTCACATCCTGGGTAAACTGGCCATTGATCCTCTTGGCCATCTCGTCGGCGTCGTATTCCTTGGGCCAAACATGGGTCAGTACGCCTTCGGGGAATGCGCCCTTTTCCTTTTCGTACAAGGCGCGCACGCGCTTCATGATCTCCACGACCATCCAGCCCATGGGCTTGCTCTTGCCCGCCGGCTCGTAGCCCTTGTAGTGCCACTGATGCCAACGGCCGGAGTTGGACGTGGTGCCGTCCTTTTCGCCGCGCTGGCAGGACGGCAGCAGGAAGACCTCGGTCTTGACCTTCTTCGGGTCCACGCCCGGTCCACGCCAATAGGCGGCGGTTTCCGTTTCGTGGGCCTCGCCCACCACCAGCCATTCCAGCTTCTGCAGGGCCGCGCGGATCTTGTGTGTGTTGGGCATGCTCATGCACGGGTTGTGGCCGAAGATCATGCCGCCCTTCATCTTGCCCTCGTACATCCGGTCGAACATGAACATGCTGGCGTAGTCCACGCCCGGTTCGACCTTGGGCAGCAGGCTGTAACAGAATTCATTCTCGGCCTTGGCGGCGTCGCCGAACCAACCTTTCAGAAGGCTGACCACGTATTTGGGCCGGTTCTGCCACCAGTTCACGCTCTTGGGGTCCTTGGTGAGCGGAGTGTTAGCCTTGAGATACTCGTCCAAGGTGGGCCAGGCCGAAGTGGGCACGGCGTTGTAGCCGGGGATGATGTGCCAGAGCAGGGCATGGTCCGTGGAGCCCTGGACATTGGGCTCGCCGCGCAGGGCGTTGACGCCGCCGCCGGCCACGCCGATGTTGCCCAGGAGAAGTTGGACCATCGCGCCCA
>CAYLNA010000242.1:0-3519 GCA_964384665.1 uncultured Desulfovibrionaceae bacterium
AGGCTGGAGCCGCCCTTGCGGCCCTCGATGGTGATGTAGGGAATCTTGTCCTGGGCCATGAGCAACTCCTTGGCCTCGGCGGCGTTGACGAAGCCCACGGGCATGCCGACGATCAGGCGGGGCGGACGCGCCCCCCGCTCCATCCAGTCCAGGAGGCGATAGAGCGCGGTCGGAGCGTTGCCGATGACGAAGATGTCCGCCCCGCCATGGGCCATGACCTCGTCCACGGCCGCCCAGGCCCTGGTCACGCCCTCGGCCTTGGCCCGCCGGGCCACGCGCGCGTCGTCCATCAGACAGCGGACCGTGCAGCCCAAGGGTTCGAGTCGGCGCGAGGGTATTCCCGCCAGGGCCATGCGCGTGTCGGTGACGATGTCGGCCCCGGCCAGCAGCGCGGCCGCGCCTTCGTCCACGGCGCGGGGATGAAAACGAATGTGGGCGAGAAGGTCGAAATCGGCCGTGGCGTGGATCATGCGCCGGGCGATGATCCACTGCGCCCCGGAAAAAGGACGCGGTTCCGGGACTTCCGCGTCGATGATGGCCATGGATCGATCCTCGATCTCGTCGGGTCGAACGTGCTGATACATGCGCTATCCTTTGTGAAAATGTGCAAAAATTCAGCTCTCTAAAACGCTTCGTGCACCGTCAGCACAAACAGGCTCTCCTGCTCGAAAAAAAACTGGTCCACCCGCCCGGTCAAGGTCTCCGGCACCTCCAGCACGATCCGGGTCCGACGGAACGGCTTGTCCTCGTGGCCGACGCGGATTTTGCCGATCAAGCGGCCCTGGGTCGAAATTTCCCGCCGCAGATCCTCCCGGGGCAAGGTTTCGTCGAAATCGCAGACCAGACGATGGGGTGTCTGGCTCTTGAGCATGAACAGATCCGGCAGAACCGGGCCGTCCAGATAGATACGGACCGACTCCGACGTCGCCCCGGTCTCGAATTCCACCCGCACGACGTGTCGCAAATCCGCCCGCAGGCACGCGCCGCCCGTGTCCCCCCGTGGGACCCGGATCTCCTGGCCCGCGACCAGGGCGCCGGAGTGCGGCAGCTCCGGGTTGAGGCGAGCGAACTCGTCCCGCAGCTGGCTGTAGCGGTCCATGGACGAGATGCAGTTGTGGCGCGTCAGAATGCCGCGAATGGTGTCGCCCGCAGCGACACGGTGCGTGACCGTCGTCATGGCCCCGGATTCGGCCGCGCCCGGCGCGACGCATCCCAGCACCACCGCCGCGCACAGCGCCATCCAGGCCAAGATGCAACCTGCGGCCCTCGCGGCCGCCCTTCCTCGTGAAACAAAAGGTGAACCCACATCGTCCTCCCGGCTTGAACGCACCTTACCCCATCCGGAAGCAAAAGAAAATCAACCCACTGCCCTCGGCCTGCCCCCCCGGCCGTTCTCCGATGGCCGCCAAACCGCCGCGGCCCGTCCGCCGCGTGTTGGACACAGGGAAAGTTTCTGCTAGGCTGCGAACATGCCCGACATATCCCACGCTCCACACCGGATCACGGCCGCCCGGAAAGCCCGCCCGTCCGTCCGCTTCCCCCTCGCCCGCCGAGGTGCGCGGCCATGACCATCCGCAAGACCATCCTGCTGGCGCTGCTGACGATTTTCGCCATCGGAACCAGCGCCATGTTCTTTTCCACCCGAGCCATCCTCATGCCCCGCTTCACGGCCCTGGAGCAAAAGAACCTGCACACCAACCTGATCCGGGCCAGAAGCGCCCTGCTGGCCCGCCAGCACAACCTGGCCAAGACCAACGCCGACTGGTCGTCCTGGGACGCCACCCATACCTTCGCGCGGGGCGTCAATCCCGACTACGTCCAAACCAACATCCAGCCGGAAACCTTCGGCACCCTGGACCTGGACTTCATCATCATCCTCGACCTGGACGCCTCGGTCATCTGGTCCGGAATGATCGACGAATCCGGGGCCGCCATCATCACCGACGATCCGGAAATCGACCGGCTCCTCCAGAAAGCCGCGCCCCTCCTGCGGCCGGAGGAGTCCTTCAAGACCGCCGGCATCCTGCCCCTGGGCGCGCGCAACTTGCTCTTCGCGGCCCATGCCATTCTCCGGACCAACTCCAGAGGCCCCCGGGCCGGGACCATGATCATGGGCAAATGGCTGACCGACGACGCGTGGGCGACCCTGGCCGAGGAAACCCGGCTCGACCTGTCCATCGTCGATACGATTCCGGCCGAGGCCGCGCCCTTGAGCGTTGCCGGAAGCAAAGGCGAGGACGTCCGCATCCTGACGAGCGCCGCGACCATCATCGGCTATCTTCCCCTGCTGGACATCACGGCCAACGCGCCGCGCGCCTTCATGGTCCGCATGGAGCGGGAAATCACCCGCGAGGGTTTGACCGCGACCCGCTACAACCTCCTCGCCCTCCTCGTCACGGCGGTCGGGTGCTGCCTGCTGGGACTTTTCGTCCTGGAGAAAAAGGTCATGTCCCGCATCGCCCGCTTGAGCGCGCAGGTCGGCGGCGTGCATTCGGTGCACGAGATCGGCGACATCGTCCTCGACGGCGACGACGAACTGAACATCCTGCAGCGTTCCATCAATTCCCTGCTCCAGGCCATCCGTCAGTCCGAGGCCTCCTACGAGACTTTTTTCCGCAACAACGGCACGGCCAACGCCATCCTCGACACGCGCGGCGTCATCCGCCTGGTCAACGCCGAATTCGAACGCCTGTCCGGGCAGACCAAGTTCGAGCTGGAAAACAAGCAGTACGCCGAACCGTTCTTCCCGGATCTGAACCCCAGCAACCAGCCCTTCACCCTGACCGACATGCCCTGCTCGACCTGTTCCCTCGCTTTCGAGACCACGTTCCTGGGCATCGGCGGCGAGCGGCAGGTCCTGGCCACGGTCACGCCCCTGCCCGACCGCGCGCGGCAGATCCTGGCCCTGCAGGATGTCACGGCCCTCAAGAAAAGCCAGCGAGAACTGCTCGACCTGAGCCGGGAACTCGAGGAGCGGGTCCAGGCCCGGACCGCCGATCTGAAGCAGGTCAACCTGCGCCTGGGCGAGGAGATCTCCCGCCGCATCGCGACGGGACGCATCCTGGAAGTGCTCAACGAGATCAGCCGCATCCTGAGCACGGCCGACGCCACGGCCGCCGCCTTCCGCATGGTCCTGGACATCCTCTGCGGACTGGAGCCCTTTGACTGCGGCGCGGCCTATGTCCTCGACGCGGACGGCGAGGGCTTCACCATGGTCGCCGACAAGGGGCTGACCGAGGCCATGCGGCGCTCCATCACCGCCATTCCGCCCACTTCCCCCCTGGCCGTGGCCGCCAAGAAGGGAGTCCCCACCTATGGCCTGCACGCCGACTTCGCCGGCGGAACGGGCAAGCTGAGCACGAACATCCGGGCCGTGGGCATGATCCCCATCGCTTTTCAGAATCATGTCGTGGCCATCCTCAACGTCGCGTCCTTCGGCGTGGACGATATCCCGCAGCCCATGCGCTCCATCCTGAACACCATCGCGGCCCAGACCGGCGGGGCCATCGTGCGCATCCG
>CAYLNA010000243.1:0-3516 GCA_964384665.1 uncultured Desulfovibrionaceae bacterium
AGGTGGCGGCCATGAGCATGCCCAGATCCACCTCGTCGTCGAAGCGTTCGCTGGAGGCGATGTTCTGGCCGAAGCCGTCGTTGGAGATGAGCAGCTTGTCTTCCGGGATGTAGGAAAACATGGAGTCGGGCCAATGCAGCATGCGGGTTTCGATGAACCGCACGGTGCGCTGGCCGAGGCTGATGGAATCCCCGGTCTGAACCGGATGGTAGGGCCAATCCGGCTGGTGGAAATGGTCGAGGAGCATGCGGTGCCCCATCTTGGAGCAGAAGACCTTTTCCGGCCGGATTTTGTCCATCAGGAAGGGCATGGCCCCGGAATGGTCGGGCTCGATGTGGTTGCAGACGATATAGTCGATCTTTTCCAGGGGAATGATGGACCGGATCTGATGATAGAGATCCATCTGGTACTTGGCCGGGGCGGAATCAAACAGGGTGATCTTGTCGTCGATGACGAGGTAGGCGTTGTAGGTCGTGCCTTGGGCGGCTTGGGAATAGCCGTGGAAGTCGTGGAGGTTCCAGTCCACGACGCCAACCCAATACACGCCTTTTTTGATCTCGATTGCGGGCATCGTTCGTTCCTTGTGGTGTATGGCCACGGGCATGGCCGGGAAATAGAGGAAGGCTCCGTCCAGTCGTGCCCGGAACGGAGCCCTTGATGAATCAGTTTTCCTTGGTGAAGTCGTCCTTGCCGGCGCCGCAGACCGGACAGGACCAATCGTCCGGAATGTCCTCGAATTTGGTGCCGGGAGCGACGCCGCTGTCCGGATCGCCAACAGCCGGGTCGTACACATAGCCGCAGAGGGTGCAAACGTATTTGTCCATGATCGTTCTCCGTAAGGTTAGTTTTCGACTTTCCACTGGCCGTGCAGATTACAGTACTCGCGCGCCGTGACTTTCTCGGCCTGGATGCAGAATTCGGCCTCGGGCGCCTGCCCCGGGTTCAGGTACTGGCGGTAGGTCTTGCCGTCGGCGACGAGTTCGATCCACTCGATATAGTGGCTGTCGAGCATGGGATGGGCCACCTCGCCAACCGTGACCTTGTAGCCGGTGGCTGTTTTCTGGATGACCGGGACGTGCTTTTCGCGGGCCGCGTCCACCGTGCCTTCCAGCATGAGCTTCATGTCCTCACCGCAGCAGACCAGGGTTCCGGCCCCGCCGTGCAAGACTTCAACAATATTTCCGCACAGTTCACATTTATACACTTCAAGTCGCGTTGCCATGTCTTCTCCTTTGTGTCGATTACGGGAATTACAGTGAGCGCGTAGCAGAAAAGAACAAGCTGATCCAGTTTTTTTGATCCGACGGTATGTTCGGCGCCAGCCCGCGCGGCCCGTGGGCCGCGCGGCGGGTTATTGCGCGAGGCGTTGGGCGGCCTGACAATCCGGGCAGATCCCGGTGAACTCCAGGGTGTGGCCCGTGATCTGGAAGTCGGTGTGCAAGCCGTGCTCGATGCCGGACGTGTCCACCGCGTCGAAGATGTCGCCAACCTTGCCGCAGAGGTCGCAGCGGACATGGTGGTGGGGGCTGACGTCTCCGTCGAACCGCTTCTGACCGGCCGCGTTTTCCAGCTTACGGACCAAGCCCAGGGCGCTCAGCACTTCCAGGTTGCGGTACACGGTCCCCAGGCTGATGCGGGGCATGCGCTTGCGCACCATGCCGTAGACCTCGTCGGCCGTGGGATGCGTGGTCACCGCGCGCAACTCTTCCAGAATGATCTTGCGCTGATTGGTCAGACGCATGTCTTTTCCCAGGAGTTCCTTCATGACAAATACCTCGATCAAATGTTGATAATTGTTACTATTAGAAACGCATGGCCGCGTCAAGGCGATGGCGGGCGTTTTCCGCCGCCAAAGTGATTCCGGAACGGAAAAAGATCAGTCCGGGTGGGGCAGGCTGCGGAGCAGGCCGAGGATCAGGTCGGCCGAGATGGCTC
Organism: uncultured Desulfovibrionaceae bacterium; assembly: GCA_964384665.1. Lineage (GTDB taxonomy): Bacteria > Desulfobacterota > Desulfovibrionia > Desulfovibrionales > Desulfomicrobiaceae > Desulfomicrobium. Next base: position 1,936 of record CAYLNA010000243.1, read on the forward strand.
GCATGCAGGCGTGGTCGCGGGTGCAGGTGTCCTGGCCGTGCAGGGAGCAGGGCGCGTCCGGGCAGGGGCTTTGGTGCGCGATGTCATGGGGACCGGATGGGTAGAAGCCCCATTCCCTGGTGGTTGGTCCGAAGAGGGCGATGCACGGCGCGCCCACGGCCGTGGCCAGGTGCATGGGGCCGGAGTCTCCGCTGATCAGGCAGCGGCTGGCGGCCAGGACGGCGGCGGTCAGGCGCAGATCCGTGGCGTTGGTCAGGTCGAAGGCTTGGTCCGGGAAAAGGGGCGCATCGGCCCGGCCCAGGATGACGACGTCGCGTCCCTCGGTTTGCAGGGCGCGGACCAGAGCCCTCCAGACTTCTGCAGGGGGAGTCTTGGCCATGTGCGTGGCGAAGGGATGGATGGCGATGGGCCGGCGCAGGCCGCGCTCGGCCAGGATGGACGCGGCTTTGGCCCGCTCGTCGGCCGTGAGAAAGATGACGGGTCGGACTGCGGCCATGTCCGGGGCGGTCGCGTCCAGGGCCAGGCTATAGCGTTGGGGAACATTCATGGCGCGCAAGCGGCGGGCGAAGAACGGATGGCGCGTGGCCAGGAAAAGACGCCGGGCCAGGCCGAGCTTGGCGTAGGTCCGTTTCGGTCCCGGCCAGAGGGCGCGCAGGATGAACGTGCGTAGGTTGGCGTGGAGGTCGATCAGGGGCAGCCGGCCGTGACGCGCGGCTAGGTCGCGGCACAGGCGGAGCCAGGGCCGCGCGCGCAGGTCCGGCGCATCCACGGTGATCACCCCGCGCACGGCCGGGTGTTCGGCGAAGACCGGGGCCAGGGCGGCGCGGGTCAGGACATGAAAGTGAAGACCCCGGGTCCGTCGCCAGTGTTCGAGGACGCCGGTGGTCAGGATGGCGTCACCCAGGGCGCTCAGGCGCACGGTCAGACAGTCCGTGTCGGTGATGGGGGGCATGGAAATCCTCAGTGTCCGGGACAGAGTTCGGTATAGACGCCCATGAGGCGTTCCGAGGTCCGGGTGATGTGGAAGTGCTCGGCATGACGCAGCCCGCGCGCGACCATGGCCACGCGCAGTTCGGCGTCGTTCAGGACCCGGCCCAGGGCGTGGGCCAGTTCCTCGATGTCGCCGGGCGTGGTGTAGAGGGCTGCGTCTCCGCCGGGTTCGGCGAAACAGGACCCGGTCGAGGTAATGACCGGGACCTGGCTGAAGAGCGCCTCCAGGATGGGAATGCCGAAGCCCTCGCCCACGGACGGATATACGAAGGCCGTGGCCGCCTGGTACAGGCCGGGTAGGTCCGTCCCTGGCACGTGGCCCAGGAAGCGGACCTGCCGTTCCAGGCCCAGGGCGCGGGCATGGTCACGTATGTTTTTTTCTTCCGGACCCGTGCCGACCAGGGCCAGGGCCGGGCGGTCCGCCGGGGGCAGGGCGGCCAGGGCGGAGAGCAAGGTCCGGCAGCCCTTGCGCGCGATGAGGGAGCCGACAAAAAGGATATAGCGTTCTGGCAGGTCATGGGCCGCGCGCAGCCGGGCATGTTCCGCGTTGTCTCTCGGTGCGTAGAAGGCCGGATCGCAACTCTGATGGAC
>CAYLNA010000244.1:0-3489 GCA_964384665.1 uncultured Desulfovibrionaceae bacterium
AAACCGCTAAAAATCCAATCCATTTTCCATCGGAGTATTCGTCTCCTCTATTGGACGCCCGTCGCGATTCGGGCGTAAAGACATGGCATTTCGGCAACGGACCTGTCCCGGAGGGGGATATGGAACTGTCGTTTGTCTGTCCGGTTCTGCGCTGCGTTTTTTCGTCCGCCCGCTGGGAAGCGGAAGGTTTGGCCGTGGTCAGGGACCGGACAGGGCGAAGATGTCTGGAGGGAGTGGTGCGGGTTGCGTGTCCGCTGTGCGGCGGGTGGCACGGGTACGCGCCGGAGGAATTGGCCTGTCCGCTGACCGGGGTCAAACCGGGCGTGGGCGAGGATTGCAACGGGAAAGGAGGAGCGTGATGTCGCGGGGAGTGAAAAATGTTTTTGCCACCAGCACGGGAATTGTCGCCGTGGGGGTGGTCATCGGGGTCGTGGCCGCGTTGCTGCAGAAATTCGGCAACCCGGCCAACATGGCCATCTGCGTGGCCTGTTTCGGACGGGACATCGCCGGAGCCATTGGCCTGCACCGGGCCGAGATGGTGCAGTACCTGCGGCCGGAGATCATCGGCTTCGTGCTTGGGTCATTTGTGGCGGCCCTGGTGTTCAAGGAATTCAAACCTACTGGCGGTTCGGCACCCATGACCCGCTTCGTGCTGGGCATGATCGCCATGATCGGGGCCCTGGTTTTCCTGGGCTGCCCATGGCGGGTCATCCTGCGCCTGGCCGGGGGGGACGGCAACGCCCTCTTTGGGCTGCTCGGCCTGGTCAGCGGCGTCTGGATCGGAACCCTCTTTTTCAAGAACGGCTTTTCCCTGGGCCGCAGCCAAACTCAGTCCTCCTGCGCCGGCCTCGTGCTGCCCCTGATCATGCTCGGGCTTCTGGCCCTGCGCGTGCTCTTTCCGCCCGCGCCCGACGCCGCCCAGAGCGGGGTGCTGTGGTATTCCCTCAAGGGGCCCGGCGCGGCCCACGCGCCTCTGGCCATTTCCTTGGGCGCGGGTCTGGGTATCGGTTTTCTGGCCCAGCGCAGCCGATTTTGCACCATGGGCGCCATCCGCGACGTGATCCTGTTCCGGCAATGGTATTTGATGCTTGGTTTTCTGGCCCTGCTGGGGGCGGCCTTGGTCGCCAACGTCGTTCTCGGGCAGTTCAATCCCGGATTCGAGGGTCAGCCCGTGGCCCACACCATGTGGTTCTGGAATTTCGCGGGCATGCTCATGGCCGGCTTGGCGTTCGCCCTGGCCGGCGGGTGTCCGGGCCGACAGCTGTTCATGTCCGGCGAGGGCAACAGCGACGCCGGGATCTTCGTCCTGGGCTCCTTGGTTGGCGCGGGCGTGGCCCACAATTTCGGTCTGGCCAGCAGCCCGCAGGGCATCGGGCCGCACGGCGTGGCCGGGGTGGCCATCGGCATGCTGGTCTTGGTTTTCATTGGCGTGACGCACTGCAAACGGTAGGAGGTCGATCATGAAACAGACAGTGGATGCGCGGGGTTTGTCCTGCCCGCAGCCGGTGCTCCTGGCCATGCAGGCCATGCGCGCGGCCGATTCCGGTGAAATCGAAGTGGTGGTGGACAACGAGGCCAGTCGGGAGAATGTCGGCCGGGCCGCGCACAGCCAAGGCTGGACCGTGGCCGTGGCGGACCTGGACAACGGCGAGTTCCGCCTGGATCTGGCCAAGTCATGAAGTGGGCGCGGGCGCTCTTTTCCCGCAAGGCCGCGCCCACGCGCGGCCTGTCGGAAAAGGCCATGCTGCTCTATCCGAGCACGGGCGAGGTCATTCGGGCCGAGGCCGCGCTCAAGCAAGCCGGGGTGGAGGCGGCGGTCAAGGGGCCGCCGCCGGACCTGCGCCAGGGCTGCGACATGGTCATCGAGTTCCCTTTGATCGAGGAAATGCGCGTGCGGGAGGTTCTGGACGGTCACAACCTGCCGCCCCTGCGCGTGGCCGTGGTCCAGGATCACCTGTTGGAGCCGGTCTCGCTGTATCACGTCAAGGAACTGGATGGATTCCTCATGGTCCGGGCCGCGAACATGAAAATCACCGTGGACCGCGCTGATCTGCGCATCGTCAACATTTCGGGCGGGGGCTGTCCGGACGTGCCCTATCTGGCCGAAATGCTGGTCGGTAAAACCCTGGACGAGGCTCCGGAGCCGCGTTCCCTGGGCCAGACCCTGTGCGGCTATGCCTTGCAGCTCGCGTTCGAGGAGGTGCGCCGTCAATGTCGTGGTTGATCGTGGGGACTACGCCCAGAGCCGATCATGGCCTGACTTGGGGCGGGTTTGAACTGCGCGGCGACGTGCTCGACGTGGGTGGCCAGGCCGTGAAGATCGCCCGAGGCACGCCGGCCCTCCTGGCCACGGCGACAGTGGCCGCGCGCACCCTGGGCATCGCGCCGCCTCAGGCCCTGCTCGCCGGCGACACGGGTTCCGGCGCGGGCAGCCGGACGCTCTACGCCAAACTGGTCAACGAATTAGGCCGGATAGAGTATGGCGGCCTGACCTTTCATTATCTGATGCCCGACGTGGCCTGGCACAACAGGATTTTGTGGGGCCTGGAGGCCCTGTCGCGCCGGCCGCTCTTGGTGGCCGACGCCGGGTTCATGTACGCGGCCAAGATGAGCGGATACGCCGCGCACTATGATTTGTTCACCCCGGACGCGGGCGAGATGGCCTTTCTGGCCGACGAGACCGCGCCCCATCCCTTCTACACGCGCGGCTTCCTGCTTCAGGAAGAGGAACGCATTCCCGACCTGATCCGCGCCGCCCATGCCGGCGAGAACGCGGCTCGCCATCTGCTGGTCAAGGGGCGCACTGACTATGTGGTCGCGGCCGGAGAAATCCTGGCCGCCATCGACGCTCCCGACACTCCGGCCCTGGAGCCCATCGGCGGCACGGGCGACACCCTGACCGGCCTGGTCACGGCCCTGCTGGCCGCCGGGACGTCCATGCTCCGGGCCTGCCGCGTGGCCGCCCTGGCCAACCGTTACCTGGGCCTGCTGGCCAATCCGACCCCGGCCTGGGGCGTGGCCGAGCTGTTGCCCTTTCTGCCCCAAGCCCTGAAGCGGGCTCTGGACGAGATCCGGGCCTAGCCCCGCGCGCCTTCAGCCCTGGCCGGCCGCATTCCCAGTCTTTTGTTTCTCGTGGGCCCGCGCTACAACGCCCGTTCATTGGGCCGCGCCATGGTGCGATGCGCGGCAAGAACACGGAGGAAACGTGGCGCGAACCAGCACGCAAACGTGGGCCAAGCAGTCCAGGAATGTTTTCAACGAACTCGAGCGCACGGAGGGTGAACAGCTCTTCGTGGAAGACGCCGTCACCCTGGTCTCGGCCACGGCCCGCAAGATCGTGGCTCATGTGGCGGACGAGAACGCCGACGAGGTCGTGATCGAGGAGACCAGATGGGGCGGCGTGAGCGCGGAGTGCGCTTGTCCAATTTGGGAAACGGGAACTCCGTGCCGACACATGTGGGCCGCCATTCTGGCCGCCGACATGGACAT
>CAYLNA010000245.1:0-3485 GCA_964384665.1 uncultured Desulfovibrionaceae bacterium
GGCGCAGTTCCTGGAAGGACGGCTCGTCGATGGCCGCGACGACAATGTCGTCCGGAGGGCTGAGGCGGCCGGAGTGGGTGATCCAGAAGTCCAGGCACATGTTCTCGACGCCACGGACCTGGCTGGTCAGGCCGGCTAGGACGGCCAGACCGGATACTGTCAGGACGCGCAACCAGAACATCCATGCCGGACGCTTCGATTCATCTTGGGTCATGTCCGCTCCGGTTCAGAAGCGGAAAAACACGATGAGTTCCACCCGGCGGGCGGGATAGTAATCATAGGGGCTGAGGGCGCCTTGCTCCAATTCATATGATGCGTGCTTGTCGAACAGGTTGCTGATCTTCAGTTCAATGCTCCCCCGTCTGTCGGGAAAGGCGTACATGCATCCCACGTTGAGGATGCCGAAGGTTTCGTTGTCCTTGTGTTCTCCACTCAAGTCGCGTGCGTTTTCGTTTATGAAATGCTGGTGAACAAGCCCTCCGCCGATGGATGCGCCGAATCCGCTTTCGTGCAGGTAGGACAGCCCCGTCGTGAGGTCCGCTTCCGAGAAATCGGTGTTCGGGGAAAAGACCAGGCCGAAGTCATTGGGCAGGAGACGTTTGAACGCCGCCGCACTCCACAACCCCAAGGATGGAGTGAGAATGCGGTTGAGACTGACCGAGGCCTGATAGCGCCGCATTTTGATGTCCTTGACGCGGGGTTCGGCGCTCCACGAGTCATACTGCGGATTGCGCAGGTCATAGGCGCCAAGGCGGGCCACGGTGTAGGTCAGATCGTCCCATTGCCGTTCCCAGGCCAGGCCCGCCTCCAGTACTTCGGATCCGTCGTCGGCGGATAGCCAAGTCGGAAATCCGGCCACGTCGGCCGGCTGCAAGGTGCCGAAATAGAGCATCTTGGTGTTGAGGTACTGCTGCACGGCCAGACGCAGGACATCCCGATCCGTGGCCTCCCAGTTCATTCCGAAGCGCGCGCCGATGAAATTTCGCTCAATCGGATCGGAATATCCGTAGCGCGGCAGGGAGGCCCGGTCTGCGGACAGGCCCATTTCCACCACGAGATCGTCCCGTGGTTTCCAATAATCCTGGATGTAGGCGCCGAGACTTTTTTGGGTGAGGGAATAGCGGTTTTCATACGCGTATTCCCGCACGAGCCCCTCGTAATATCCGGGCCAGGACATCCAGTATGAATCCAGGGCGTGATAGTCGTAGTGTAATTTTCCTTGAAAGGCATCGACTCCGGCCATGAAAGTATGGTCGCCCCAGATGAACTGTTGTTGCGCTTGGACAATGGTGGAGGCCATGCTCGTCTCCCGTCGCCAACTGCTGGTTTCGCTCACGGTCCAATCGGGATCGGTCAACCACGCCGGGTCGAAGGAGCCATCCTTGTAGTTCCAGGAATTGAATCCGTGTCGGACATAGGTCAGCAGGGCCGCTTCCGGGGAAAAGCGGCGCACGTAGGCGAACTCTCCTGATCGGTTCCGAAAGGTCTGGTCCATGAAGGACGATGTTTCGTAGGTCCAGTCGTTGGAATTGTAGGTGTCCCCGGCCAGGGTGTCGTAGAGATCCGCGTTGAGGAAAAAAGCGTCCTTGATCGAGGGCTCCCACTTGACCGTTCCGTAGATGGATGTTGGCTGGCGCTCGGAGTTGTTCTCGCGCAAACCCTCGTCCCGCGTCACCCCCGCCTGGGCGTGGGCGGCGAAACCGGGTACGCATCCTGACAGCTGTGTGAGTCCGGAGCTGATGGCGTTGCCGTTGCTCCACGCCCCGACCGAGCCCATGGTGACCAAACCGACATAGGGCGACTCGAACATGGGGGTATAGTCGAGGCTGGAGAAGGAGTTCTGGTTGGCTGGGGAGAGCAGGCGATAGAGCAGGAGTTCCGAGATTCCGGCCGAGGTCCGTTGACGGGTGAAGGCAAAGGCGGAACTCAGAAAATAGCGCGCGGAAAAATTGAGGGGATCATTTTTCACCGCGGTCAGAGCCTTGCTGTACCCCCATTCGCCCAGTCCGAGGGCCGAGTAGGATTCGGCCAAGTCGCTGTTGCGCACGGCCAGGTCGCGGTCGAGCATGAGAGACGACCGGAACACGGCCTGATTGTCGTTCTTGGCGATGGAGGTGTTGATTTCCCGGATGGCCTCGCCCGGTCGGTTCAGATCCGTTAATGCGATGCCTTTATACAGGTGCGGCGTGGGATCGTTGGGGTCGAGCTGGCTGGCGTAGTCGAAGGTGGCCAGGGCCTTGTCGAAGGCTCTGGACTGGAAGAGGGCCTTGCCCAGCATGGATTGGAATTGGCTGACTCTGGGGTCGAGCAGGGTGGCCGTGAGCATTTCGCGCAGCCCGGCCGTTTCGTCGCCCTTGGCGTAGGCGCACAGGCCCAGGCCCAAATGCGGGTCGGCCAGGGCTGGATCGGCCTGGAGAGCAGCCTGGAAGGAACGCTCGGCGGAGGCATAGCTTCGTGTGGCCAGCCACAAAAATCCGTCCATGCTCAACACCGATGCGTCGTGGGGGGCGATACCCAGTGCCCGGTCCAGGGTGGCGCGGGCTTGGTCGAGGTGTTCGGCTCCCAGTTGCAGCCGGGCCAGGTAGATAAGGGGCTCCACGAAAACGGGATCGAGGCGCGCAGCCTGGGTCATGCGCTGTTGGGCCTTGGGCAGATCGAAATGGGCGATGTCCGCAAGCCCCGCGCTGACCAGGGCCAGGGCGGACTTGGGGTTGGCGGCCAGAGCCTGTTCGGCCCGGCTCCTGGCCTCGGCCTTGCGGTTTGCCGCCAGGTCGATCTGGGCGAGCAGGGCATGGCTTCCGACGTGGCTTGGGGCCAGGGTGAGAGCGTGATCAAGTAGACTCACGGCCTGTTCGGGCTGGCCGGTCATGAGGGCGAAGAAAGCCCCCAGGGCCAGGGTATCCGGGGTCCGGAGCGCCTTCAGGATTTCCTCGTACCTAGCCTGGGCTTGATCCTGCGCTCCACGGCGGTACAGGGCCAGACAGCGCCCGGCCATGGCCCGTGTGTCTGGCGTGGATTTCAAAACATCTTCGAATCGACGCTGGGCGTCTTGGTCGCGGCCTTCGCGCAGATCCAAAAAACCGAGCACGGTCGCGTCCTGGGCGGAATCCGCAGAGTCGCCATCCTGGGACAGTTGGCGGGCGAGAGCCAGATCGCCCTGATCATATGCCCGGATGGCGGGTCCGGCGGTTGAGAGCCCCAATCCCGCCAGACTCACGGCTCGCAGGATTCCCGCGCCAGGGTAATACAAGACCCACTGCACGGCGTCCTCGGGCTGAAGCAGGATCTGTTTCCGGGGCGCTTCGCCGGGGCGGGCCGTGGCCATTTCCCCGGCCGCCAGATCCAGCGCGCCGAAATCATTGAAGACGGACAGTTCTCCTTGGAGCAGGGAGATGGCGCTCGCGCCGTCGGGATCGACCTCGACCGTGAATTCCGTGCCCCTGATGGCGGCGGTCACCGCTGGAGTGGTCAGCTCGAAACGAAAG
>CAYLNA010000246.1:0-3446 GCA_964384665.1 uncultured Desulfovibrionaceae bacterium
GTCTGGTCCGCTGGCAGAAAAACACGGTCATCCTGGCCTGCGTGCTGACCGTGCACGCGCTTTTCGGCTTCGTGCTGCTGCCGCTCATCCTCCGCCACGTCATGGTTGAAACGGTTGCGGCCGCGTTGGATCGCCCCGTCAGCGTGGAGGAAATCCGGTGTAACCCCTTTGCCCTGACTCTGGACATGCGCGGCGTGGTCCTGGCCGAAAAGGATGGCTCGGGCGAATTCATCGGCCTGGATGGCCTACACGCCGATCTTCAGCTCTCCTCCCTGTGGCGTCTGGCCATTGTCCTGCGGGACATCCGCCTGGACGGGCCGCGCCTGCACGTCCGCTTGGACGAAAACGGGCAGCCCAATTTCGCGGACCTGACCGCCGCTTCGGAGGAAACCCAGGAGCCGTCCGCGCCCCTGACCATCCCGCTCATCGTCGAACCCTTCATCATCGACGCGGGCCTGCTCACCTTGGAAGACCAAACGCACAACGCCACCCACGTCGTGGACCAAATCAGCTTCCGCGTGCCCCGCTTCTCGTCCCGCAAGAAGGACTGGGAAACCTTCATGACCCCGACCCTGTCCTTCCGGGTCAACGGCGCGCCCTTCAGCCTGCAGGGCCGGACCATCCCCTTCCACGACTCCCTGAAAACCCAGTTCGACCTGGACGTGGCGGACCTGGATCTTCCCCGGTACTGGCCCTATGTCCCGGCCGCGAAAGACCTGAAACTGACCCGGGGGGTGTTGGACCTGGCCGCCTCCCTGACCTTCGAGCATCAGGAGGGGGGCTTGCCCGCCCTGTCCCTGCACGGCCGCCTCGCGGGCCGGGACGTGGAGTTGACGGACCGGGAGCGGGTCGTCCTGGCTTTGCCGCGCGCGGAAATAATCGTCGAGGACATGTCCATCCTGAACCAGCGCCTGATCCTCAAGAACCTGACCCTGGACCGGCCTTTCGCGCACGTCGCCCGCCGGGCGGACGGCAGCCTGAACTGGGCCGGATATTTCGGGACGGCGGAACCCCCCTCCACCGAAAACGCCACCAGCGCCAAAAATCCGGGCGCCAACGCCACCCTCGCGTTCCTGGCCCGGGAAACCCAGGTCACGGACGGCCGGATCGAGTTCCGGGACGAGGGCGCGGCCTTCGCCAAGGAGCTGCGCAACCTGAACCTGACCCTCGCCGACCTGACCACGACTCCCAATGCCACGGTCCAGGCCAGCCTGAGCCTGGACACGGAACTGGACGAAAAGCTCCAAGCCACGGCCGCCTTTGCCCTGACCCCTTTTTCCCTGACCGCCGCCCTGGACGCCAAAAATCTGGATGGGCCGAGCTACGCGCCGTATTTCAAGGACGCCCTGCCCGTGGGCGTGACCTCGGCCAAAATCGACGTCCAGGGCGCCCTGACCCTGCCCCCCAATGGCGCGGCCTCGCGCCTGGACAACGCGGCCGTGAACGTGCGCGACCTGGAGCTGAAGGCCCCGGACAACGCGGGCGGCGCGCGGGTCCGACGCATCGGCCTGGACAAGATCGGCGTGGATCTCGAGCGGCGCGCGGTTCAGACCGGCGCGTTGACCATCGAATCCCTGGCCCTGACGACGACCGTGGACACGAACGGCCGGGCGCGGATTCTGGACGCCCTGGCGGCCCCGCCAGCCACGCAGTCATCACGCGCCAATCCAGCCGCCAACGCCGCCGCGCCAAAGGGCTGGACCGTCAAATCCGCCGGCGCGGCCGTTTCGGATCTGGCCCTGCTGACCACGAACGGAGCGGACACCGAGCCGTTCCGGCTCGGGAAACTGAATGTCGGGCCGATCCTGGTGGAAACAGGACCGCGCACGGCCACCATCGGTCCCGTTGACCTGAGTTTCGCCCTGAATCTGGTCCTGCGCGAAAGCGGCGACCTGAACCTCGCGGCCCTGTTCGCGCCGGGCCAGACCGAGGCCAAGGCCGCGACGAGCGGCGCGCCCTGGACCGCGTCCGTCGAAAACCTGACCATTGCCGACAGCGCCGTGATCTTCACCGACGAAACCCTGGCCAAGCCCGCGCGTCTGGAAGTGGACCAACTCGCCCTGCGCGCCTCGAACCTGTCCACGGATTTCGCCAAATCCATCCCCCTGACCCTGGCCTGCCGGGTCGCGAACACGGGAACCGTTCGCGCCAGCGGCGACCTGATCCCGGCCAGTCTGACCGGCCAGGGCGAAATCACGCTCTCCACGTTGCCCGTGGCCATGGCCGAGGCCTACGCGGCCGAGGCGGCCGACATCGGAATCGCGGGCGGACAGCTGGGCGGCAAACTGTGCTGGAAACTCGGGTCCAAGGGCGCGGGCCAAGTCACGGGCGATCTACGCCTGGAGGACCTGCGCGTGACCGAAGGAAAAACCAAGGCGGAAATCGCGGCCTGGCGGAGCCTGGATCTGCGCGGCGTTGTCCTGGGCCTGTCTCCGCTTGCGGTGCGCGTCGGCCGGGTGGAGGTGACCGCGCCCAAGGCCGCCGTGGTCATCGACAAGCAGGGCAAGACCACCCTGGATCGCATCGCGAAACCAAGCGCCAGCCCTTCGCGGCCCAAGATCAAGCCGCGCACGGCGTCCGGCGCGGCTTCACGCCAGGGCGGGCTGAAGAGCCTGGACATCGGGACCATCACCCTCAAGCAGGGCCGTTTGTCCTTCGCCGACAAAACCATTTCCCCGCAATTCGAGAGCGTCGTCGCGCCCCTGGACCTGACCGCGTCCGGCTTTTCCCTGGACCCGGCCAAACGCTCGGAACTGAACCTGTCGGCCGTCATCGACGGCAGGGCCCCCATCACGGTCGAGGGCTGGGTCTCGCCGCTGCGCACGCCCCTGGCCGCCAACAGCACCATTTCCCTGCGCAATTTCGACCTGACCGCCCTGTCCGCGTATGCGGCCAAATTCATCGCCTATCCCATCACGCGCGGCCAGCTGGACTGGGACATGCGCCTGGGCGCGGAGGACAACGCCCTGGCCATGGGCAACGCCATCACGGCCCGCCAACTGGAGCTGGGCGACAAGGTTTCGTCCCCGGACGCGACCGACGCGCCGGTCAAGCTCGGGCTGGCCCTGCTCCGCGACATGGCCGGCGACGTCGTCATCAACCTGCCGGTCAAAGGCGACTTGAACGACCCCAAGTTCAACATCGGCGGCATTGTCATGCAGGCCTTTCTGGGGCTCATCGTCAAGGCCGTCGCCTCGCCCTTCTCCCTCCTGGCCAGTCTGATTCCCAACGGCGGGGGCCAGGAAGATCCGGGCAAGCTGGCCTTCCCTCCCGGCCAGACCGCGCCCGCGCCCGAAACCCTGCCGAGCATGCAGCGCCTGGCCAACATCCTGGCCAAGCGTCCGGGGCTGAACATCACCCTGGTCGGCCGGTCCGCCCTGGACGCCGACCGCCAAGGTCTGGAGGACCTCCACTTCCGGCGCAAGTTGCAGACGGTCAAATACGAG
>CAYLNA010000247.1:0-3443 GCA_964384665.1 uncultured Desulfovibrionaceae bacterium
GACCGCAAGATTCCGCCGCCCCAGCCCAAGAAGCGCCCCGCGAAGCGATCGGCCCCACAGATCAAGCCCATGCTCGTCGCCGTCGGCCTCGACGCCGCGCCCTATCTGCGGGCCGCGCGCAAGGATGTGCTGACCGTGGCCGTGACCTGCGCCCTGGGCTTGGCCCTGATCGCCATGGCCGGGCTTTCGTTTTTTTGGCGGCGTAAGGTGGCGGCCCTGGAAGGGCGGATGGCCAAGGCCGAGCGTCTGGCCGCCCTGGGCACTCTGGCTGCGGGCGTGGCTCACGAGATCCGCAACCCCTTGAGTTCCATCAAGGGCTTCGCGACCTATTTCGGGGAAAAGTTCGAGCCGGGCAGCCCGGACCGGGAGTTGGCCCAGGTCATGGTCGGGGAAGCGGAGCGGCTGAATCGGGTTGTGTCCGAACTGCTCGAACTGACCCGGCCTTTTGAGCTGCGTCTGGAGCCCCGCAATCCGTCCGAGCTGCTCCGGCATGCCCTGATGCTGGTCGAGGGGGATTGCCGCGCCGGCGGGATCGACGTCGAGGCCGAAACGGGGAGCGAGGAGCTGGTCCCGCTGGACGCGGACCGCATGCGTCAGGCCCTGCTCAACGTCCTTTTGAACGCCATCCAGGCCATGTCCGCCGGCGGAACCCTGGGCGCGTCCGTGGTCCGCGTCCGCGACCGGCTGGAATTTCGTGTCCGCGACACCGGTCCGGGCATCCGAGCCGAGGACGCGGCCCGGATTTTCGATCCCTATTTCACGACCAGGGGCAAGGGCACGGGCCTGGGCCTGCCCCTGGTCCAGAAGATCGTCGAGGCCCACGGCGGACGGGTCCGCGTGGCCTCGGAACCAGGCGCGGGCACGGAAATCATTTTGGAAATACCTGTCACGGGAGACGGACGATGAGCGCGCGCATTTTGGTGGTGGACGACGACAAGGCCCATGTGACCATGCTCGTGGCCATGCTCACGAGTTGGGGCTATGGCGTGGACACCGCCGCCGACGGGGCCGAGGCTGTGGCCACGGTGCGGGAGGCGGCCCTGGACGCGGTCCTGACCGACGTGCGTATGGCCGAGGTAGACGGGATCGAGGCCCTGCGCCGCATTCGGGACTACAACCCGTTCTTGCCCGTATTGATCATGACCGCCTATTCCTCCCTGGGCACGGCCGTGGAGGCCCTCAAGGCCGGAGCCTATGATTACCTGCACAAGCCCCTTGATTTCGACGAGCTGCGTCTGGCCCTGGCCCGGGCCGTGGACCATGCCAGCCTGCGCCAGGAGAACACCAGTCTGCGGCGGGAACTGGGAGCCGCCTCCGACATGATCGGCAGGTCCCCGGCCATGGTCGAACTGACCGCCATGATCCGGGCCGTGGCCCCGTCCGAGGCCTCGGTCCTGATTCTGGGCGAGAGCGGCACCGGCAAGGAGCTGGTGGCCAAGGCCCTACACCAGGGCAGCCCCAGGGCCGGGCGGGAACTGGTCACGGTCAACTGCGCGGCCCTGGCCGAGAATTTGTTGGAGAGCGAACTTTTTGGCCACGAAAAAGGAGCCTTTACCGGAGCGGACCGGCGGCGCGAGGGCCGTTTCGTCCAGGCCGACGGCGGGACCCTGTTTTTGGATGAGATCGGGGAAATGGCCCTGCCCCTGCAATCCAAGCTGTTGCGCGCCTTGCAACAGGGCGAGGTGCAACGTCTGGGCAGCGACCGGCCCATCCGGATCGACACGCGGGTCGTGGCGGCCACCAACCGGGATCTGGAGGCCGAGATCCGGGCCGGAGGGTTTCGCGAGGATTTGTACTACCGCCTGAATGTCATCTCCCTGCGCGTTCCACCCCTGCGCGAGCGTGGGGAGGACATTCCGCTCCTGGCCCAGCATTTCCTGACCCGCTTCGCGACCCGCAACCACAAGATCTTTCGCGGCTTCGCGCCTCGGGCCATGGACGCCATGCTGCGTTATGCTTGGCCGGGCAACGTGCGCGAGCTGGAAAACGCGGTGGAGCGGGCGGTGATCCTGACGCCGGGCGAGTACATCACCGAGGCCGATCTGCCGGCGTCCGTGCGGAACGCGGTCGAAGACACGCGGCTGAGCCTCCGGGCGGGCGGACAATCATTGGAAGACGTGGAACGGGAGGCCATTGCCCGCACCCTGGATCAGGTCGGCAACAACAAGAGCGAGGCGGCGCGGCTTTTGGGCGTGACCCGGGTCACGCTGCGCGCCAAGATGCGCAAGTTCGGCCTGGCTCAGTAACGGTCCGGGGCATAGCGCTGGGCCAAAAGGCCCGTGGCCTCGGACAGATCCAGCTTTTGCACCAGAAGACCGGGCTGGCCGTAGGGCTGATGGGCCAGGCAGCTGCCGTCGGGGGCGACGACGCTGGTGGCCGAATCCTGGAAGGCGAAGGCGTAGTTGACGCTGGCGAAATAGATGTTGTTCTCGATGCTGCGGCAGATCATGGCTTTTTCGTAGTACGGCCCGTCCGGATCGGCCCAACCCATGGGGATGCGGCCGGTGGTGTTGTTGCCCGTGCACTGGGGATGGAAAACGATCCGCGCTCCCCGGCACGCGGCCCAGCGCACGGTTTCCGGGTATCTCCAGCCCTCGTGGCAGATGGCCACGCCGAATTTCACCCCTCCGATCTCGAACAACTGCCGCCCCCGTCCGGGCACATAAATCCCTTCCTCGCCAGGATCGAGCTGGAGCTTGCATTGCCGCCCGAGCAGACCGCCTTCCGGCGAGATGACCTGGACCAGGTTGTAGCGCCCTTTGTCCGAGGGCCATTCCATGGGCAGGATGACGCCGATTCCGCGCGTGGCCGCCTGCTGGCGGATCCGGGTCAGGGCCGCGCGCAGCTCGTCCTGCTCGCAGAACGGAATGCCCAGGCCCTGGCCGCGCATGCCCGGCACGTAGGCCTCGGGAAAGCAGAGCAGGTTGACCGCGAAATTGGCGGCCTGGTCGATGAACGCGAGCACGTTCTGGACCGCGTGCTCAAGGGACGAGGGAACTGGTGCGGTGGCGAGGCCGATGCGCATGGATGGTCCTTTGGGCTGGGATGGAGGAAGAGAAACGTGTCTACGGGGAATGGCCAAGAAATTCAACGTATCGAAAAGGGGGGAAATGCGGGTCAATCCTGGAGGATGGCGGTGATTTTGTTGAGGAGCACGCTCATGTCGGTCAGGGGCTTGAAGAGGACGTTGTCCAGGGTCAGGCCCAATTTGCGCACGGCCTCGGGCAGGCAGTAGTCCACGGAGCCGGTGAAGATGATGTACTTGGTGCGCGGATCGCGGGCGTTGGCCCGAAGGATGAACTCGTTGCCGTTCATGCCCGGCAGGCGCATGTCCACGATGCACAGCTCGGCCGAGTCCTGGCGCAGCTGCTCCAGCCCGTCCTCGGCGCTGGCGGCGGCGCGGACCGGGAACCCGCAGTCCTCCAGGTAATCGGTCAGGGAGA
>CAYLNA010000248.1:0-1849 GCA_964384665.1 uncultured Desulfovibrionaceae bacterium
TTATGTATTATCGCGGAATTGGAGCTGTGTTGCTGGCGAGTTTCATGGTCATGATCGGAGTTTCGGCTTTCGCCGGGCCGCGTATCGGCGTGGTCACTCCGACCCTGTCCGCCAGCGAGGACGAATTCAGGGGCGGGGCCAAGATGGTCGATATGTACCCGGCAGAGGTGAAGCACATCGTGCTTCCCGATAATTTCTCCGCCGAGCAGGAAACCGCCATCACCCAGATCGTCAGCCTGGGCGCGGAAAAGGACATGAAAGCCATTGTCATCTGCGCCGGGTATTCCGGCATTTTGCCGGCCATTCAGAAGGTCAAGGAGAAGCGCCCGGACATGCTCGTCATCACGGCGCCCATCTGGGACGACCCGGACATGATGGCCAAGTACGTCGATCTCGCCCTGGACACGGATTGGCTGCGGCGCGGCGAGACCATCCCGACCAAGGCGCGCACGATGGGGGCCAAAACCTTCATCCACTACTCCTTCCCCACGCATATGGCCAAGGAACTGCTGGCCAAGCGGCGTGACGCCATGAAAGCCACGTCCGAAAAACTGGGCATGACCTTCGTGGAAGTCAGCACGCCCGACCCCCAGACCGGCAACGGCCCTTCGGCCATGCTTCAGTTCCTGGGCGAGGACATTCCGCGCCAGATCGCCAAGTACGGCAAGGACACGGCCATTTTCGGCACCAACTGCCCCATGCAGGACGTGATCATCGCCAAGGCCCTGGAGCTTGGTTTCATCATGCCCGAACAGTGCTGCCCGACGCCCACGCAGGGCTATCCCGCCGCCATGAGTCTGGAAATCAAACCCGAGGACGCCGGCGACTTCGACAAGATCAACGCCATGATCAAGGAAAAGGCCGCCGCCGCCGGCTGCGCCGGACGGCTCTCGACCTGGCCCGTGCCCGTGGGCGTGTTTTTCCCGGAATTCTCCGTGGAAGTGGCCCGTGGCGTGCTGGACAAGAAGATGACGCTCAAGGACGAGGCCGGTCTCAAGACCCTGGCCAAGAAGGTGGCCGGCGTGGATGTGTCCTTTGCGCGCATGAAGCCGGAGTTGGACAATTACCACCTGATCATCATGGATTCGGTCATCTACTGACGCATGACGCCCGCTTTTCCGGCGGGCGAGCAGTCCATGGACACATCATTGCTGCACATCCGTGGCCTGACCAAGAAATTTGGTCAGGCCACGGTTCTTTCCGAGATCGATCTGCGTCTCGAAGCCGGAGAAATCCACGGTCTGGTCGGGGCCAACGGTTCAGGGAAGACCACGCTCCTGCGCATTCTGGCCGGACATCCATCGACTCGGGAAACCGGCGGGTTTTCCGGCCAGATCGTTCTGGAAGGCCAGCCCTTCCGGCCAGAGTCCCCTCGTCATGCCCGAGCCCGCGGTGTCGGACTCGTGCACCAGGAAAGCGCCCTCATCCCCGGCCTGAGCCTGAACGCCAACGTCGTCCTGGGGCGCGAAAGGGTTCGCGCCGGCCGTTGGCCCCTGGCGCGCGGCGATTGGGGTTTGCTCGATGACCGGGCCAACACGGAGGCCGCCCGGAACGCCCTGGACCGGCTGCATGTCGATCTTCCGGGCCACACTCTGGCCCGGCACGCGCCGTTGTCCTCACTCTCCCTGGTGGAGGCTGCCCGTGAACTGAATCGGGACGACCTGCGCCTCCTTCTGCTGGACGAACCGGCCTCGGCCCTGGATGCGTCCGCCAGGAACGGGCTGCACCTCGCCCTCACGGACGCGGCCAGTCGCGGAATCGGCATTCTCTATGTCTCGCATCGTCTGGAAGATCTGTTCGAGGTCTGTTCGGCCATCACCATGCTCCGCGACGGGCGCGTCGTGGGCCG
>CAYLNA010000248.1:1949-3438 GCA_964384665.1 uncultured Desulfovibrionaceae bacterium
GCGCGTACATTCCCGAGGACAGACGGCGCAACGGGCTTTTGCCGGAACGTTCCGTGGCCGAGAACATCGTGTTCTCGGCCGTGCAAAAGGGCCGGGAATTCCGCGCCCCGTGGGCGCCGCGCGTCCTGGGGTTTCTCGACCGCAAGCGGATCAGGGCCCACGCCGAGAACATGGTGCGGCGACTGGGCATCGTCTGCACGAACATCGATCAACCCGTGGGGCAGCTGTCGGGAGGCAATCAGCAGAAAGTATGCATCGCCCGCGTGTTGACGGCGCGACCCCGCCTTCTTTTCGTTTCCGAGCCCACGCGAGGGATTGACCTCGCGGCCAAGGACATGGTGCTCTCCCGCCTGGGTCAGGCCAATGCGGATCTCGGCATGACCGTCATCCTCGCTTCGAGTGAACTCGAAGATCTGGGCCGGTTGTGCCATCGACTGCTCGTGGTCAGGGAAGGGCGCGCCGCAGCGATCCTCCCTCCCGATGTCGATGAATTGTCCCTGCACCGGGTCATGTTCGGAGGGCAGGCATGAAGGCCGCGCAGGCGATCCTGCTCGGGTTCGTGTTCCTGCTGGCCGGTCTGGCCTGGGTCATGGATCTGCCCTTGGGCGGGCTGCTCTCGGATTTGCTGGTGCGCCTGCCCATGAACGGCATACTGGTCCTGTCCATGCTGCCCATGTACAACGCCGGGCTGGGCATCAATTTCGGTCTGCCCGTGGCGGTCATCGGCGGGCTTCTGGGCATGTGTCTGGCCGTGAACATGCGCGTGTCCGGGTTGCCGGGGCTCCTGGCCGCCATGGCTCTGGGCCTGCCTTGGGCCATGGCCCTGGGCTGGGCGTATGGCCGCCTGTTGCGCCGGGTCCGTGGACGGGAGGAGATCGCGGCGACATTTATCGGATTTTCCTTCGTCTCCCTCATGAATCTGTTCTGGGTGCTGGCCCCGTTCTCCAATCCGGCCATGCTCTGGCCCATTGGCGGGCAAGGCCTGCGTCCGACCATCGGCCTCGGTCCATATTTCGCCAAGTCCCTGAACCGATTGTGGGCGGTCGACGCATGGGGCGTGACCGTCCCGGCCGGGATGCTCCTGGGATACGGGCTGGTCTGCCTGGGATTGCATCTTTTTTTCCGCACCCGTGCCGGGTTGGCCATGACCAGCGCCGGAGAAAACGAGGCTTTCGCACGGGTCAGCGGAGTGGCTGTCGAGCGTATCCGTTCGGCGGCGGTCATCCTTTCGACCTGTCTCGGCGGCATGGGCATCGTGTTCTACGCCCAAAGCTACGGTTTTCTGGAACTCTACGATGCGCCGCTCATGATGGGCTTTCCGGCGGCATCGGCCGTGCTCATCGGCGGTCTTGGCCGAAAACGGATCGACGTGGGCCAAGCCATGCTGGGGACCGTACTCTTCCAGGCCATGCTCGTATTGTCCGCGCCCATCGCCAACGTGGTCCTGGCGCCCGAAGCGGCCGAGATCGTGCGTATGCTCCTCACCAAC
>CAYLNA010000249.1:0-3394 GCA_964384665.1 uncultured Desulfovibrionaceae bacterium
AAAAACACCAGAGAGAATAACGTGTACCGAAATTTGACAGCATTTCTCATTGCATCGCTGATTCTATTTTCTTTTGGATGCGCTCCAAAATTTTCCACAAACGATCTTTCAGCGGCATTAAACTCTGGAAATATCGAAACAGCTGTCACTGCAATGGAAGGCGATGATAATGCGAAAAGCCAAATGTGGCATCATCTCAACCTAGCCAGACTTTACCAAATTATTGGCGACTTTCAAAAATCAAAGGAAGCATTCGCAAAAGCTGAAGAAATATTGAACGAATACGAGGAACGCGCAAAAATCAGCATGCGCAATGTCGGAAGCAGCGCCGGGTCCCTGCTCTTTTCCAAAGGCGCGGAGACATACTACGGAAAAGGATACGAGCGGTCCCTGATGCATACGCTCAACGCCTTCAATTATCTCATGCTCGGCGACGTGAATGGCGCGGCGATCGAGATGCGAAAAATGGAAAAACGGCAAGAATTTTGGTTGGCCGAGTCTTCCAAGAAAATCCAGGAAGCAGCGGATCAAAAAGCGAAAATCGCCAACAGCCCCGACGACGGCGCGGTCACTCAAAACTACTCCATGCGCGCCCTGCTCAGCGACCCCGAAATCGCGGCCATGGTCAACAACTACCAAGATCCGTTTTCCTATTCCCTGAGCAGCATGGTCGCCGTGCTGAACAATGACATCGCCTACGCCGAAGTCAGCGCCCGACGCGCGGCCCAGCTCAACCCAGACGCACGAAACGTCTTGGAACAGTCCCCCATCACCAGCACATTCATGAAGCAAATCGTCACCGATCCGCAGCCAACCGAAAACAGCGCGAAATCACCAGCCGCCATCCCTCCCTCGGGACCAGACACGGTGGACGTGCTGGCCGTCCTGCTCACCGGCCGGGGACCGAGCCTGAAGGTGGAAAACATCCCTCTCCCCATTGGCCGCCTCAATTACACGACCCTTGATCTTCCAGCCCTTGCCCCCCCCGATGACACCATCTCCGCGATCCAAGTTTCCAACGAGGGGCAACCTCAGTCTGTCTACCACCTGCTTCACGCCGACAAACTGGCCTACAAAACCCTCAAGGACGAATTGCCGATGGAAATCGCCACGGCCATTATCCGCGCGGCCAGCAAGGGAGGCATGGCCTATGTCGCATCCGAAAATGGCGGAGGCGATCTTGGCGGGCTCCTCGCCTCGGTGGTCATGAATGTCGCCTCGGCGCAAATGGAACTCAGTTACCGCAATTGGGAGCTGCTGCCTAATTCCGGATACTTGTCCTCGTTCCGGGCCAAGCGGTCCGCTCCCATTTCCATCAGGATAGACGGGGTGGAGTATCCCTGTACGGCCCATGCCACGGCCCCACACGGCGTCGTCATGCTCATCTCCGCTCTTTCCCCAAACACAGTGAGGATAAACCATGCACAGTACTAAGTTCATTCTCTTTACCCTGCTCGTGGCGCTCGTCTGCGGCTGCGCGCTCAATCAGAACGCGGCCATGGAACGGCGGGCCATTACGCAACAGAACAAGGAGTTCGACCGAAATAGAATATCTTTCGTCGACAACATGGACGTGCTTGTCGTGGAGATGCGGACGAGATGGCAAGGGCCATTTCTTAACGTCATGTTCGAGCTGATGAACCGCGACAACGCGAACACGACGCATCCCGTGTATCAGATCGAATGGCTGGACGAGAACGGCTTCCCCAAGGCGGTCACTGCGTGGAAGCCACTGATGATCAAGGGGAATCAGACCGTTAAGGTCACGGAAGCGTCTCCCGTCCAGGAGGCGGTGGACTACAAACTCATAATTTCCAACAAGGAGAAGTGATCATGCACAAATACCTTTTGCCCGCGCTGGTCTTGTTCCTGGCCATGGCCACGGGTTGCGCGACCACCGGCGGCACGGGTCGGACCGGAAGCGGAGGCGTCGTATCCTATGGCGACGCCAAGGCCGTGGAAACCGTGACCGAGGACTTTGGCTCCACCGACCTCCAGACCACGGCGGAAGACATGACCCAATCCTTGCTGGAAACCCGCTTCATCGCCAAGGCCGTGGCCCCGCCCAAGGTGCGCCTGCGGCAGGTCAAGGTGCTGGCGGACGAACATATCGACTCCAAGGCCATCACCGACAAGATCCGCATCAAGTTGCTGAAGTCCGGCATGGTCCGTTTTCTAGCCGACGAGTCGAATCTCGACGAGGTCAACAAGGAACGCGATTTCACCGAAACATCGACCAAAAAGACCGACCTCAAGGCCATGACCAACTCCGATTACATCATCACCGGCACGGTTCGATCCATCAAAAAGGCCAACAGCGACCTCAAGGATGTGTACTATCTGATCACGCTTGAACTGGTCGATCCCCAGAGCGGGGAAACAGTGTGGGCGGACGAAAAGGAAATCCGCAAGACCGTCGCCAAGAAAGCCATCGGGTGGTAGTCATGACACTGCGCGCAGCGTTGGCCTTTTCATGCATGCTCCTAGCGGGAAACTGCCTCGCGCAGCCTCTGCCCGCAGGAAGCACGGTCGCGGTCATGCCCCTGACCTACAGATACAATGTCGATCAAGAATACATCCGGACCGTGGTCGAAACCAACGCCTACCTGAAAGGCTACTTCCGCGAGAACAGCTCGGCTTCGTCGCGCAGCAGCTACAACGATCGGGATCGTTTCGGCATGCAGGGGGGCTCTTACTCACAGTCCGACTCGGATTCAGCCCAGTCCCGAGCCTCGGGCGATTACGACCTGAAAGCTCATAACCGCATGCAGACCGAGGCCTATTACGACCGAACCATCGTCGAAAAAACCTTGGACTCCAACAAGCTGACCGGAATTCTGGAAGCCGCGTTGAGCGAGGCGGGCATCCGCGTCGCCGACCGTTCCCAGCTCCGCCACCTGGAGGGCGAACGGGCGCGCATGAAGGATAAAAACTTCTCGCCCACCCAGGGTCAAAAAGGCTCGGGGATGCGTATCGCCGACTATCTCCTAAATGGCCAGATCGAATCCATGCGGCTGGAAGGCGTCCGTCAGGTTCCCGATGGCTCGGGGCGACGGTATGCCATCGGCGGCGTGGTCAAGATCAGCGTCAAACTGAGCGGCACGACTTCAGGCGTGAGCGATTTCGCCAAAACAATAACCGGAAAGGCCCGCAAGACCTTTGACGCCAACGATCCGGCTCCGGCCGACGAAGTCATCGAATTAGCCATGGACGACGTCGCTAGGCAGCTCACCGAAGCCTTGAGCGGCGTCCGGGGGCGAGGCGACTACGAAAGCGAAGACTCCGAGTATCAGGATTCACCGGGAAAGCGACTTCGCGAATAGCTTCCCGCTCACTCCGCGCCCGCCCGGTCCCCGCCGGGCGGCGTTTTTTCCACCACCAGCATGTCCCGCCA
>CAYLNA010000250.1:0-2188 GCA_964384665.1 uncultured Desulfovibrionaceae bacterium
TCCAGGCTTTGGCCGGTCTTGGCGGCCATGGCCTTGGCGATGGAGATGGCCTCCATGAATCCGAGCAGGGCGATGATGGCGGCGTAGGGCAGGAGCCGGGCCATGACGGCCAGGTCGACCTTGGGCGCGGCGACGCTCGGCAGACCGCCGGGCACGGCGCCGACCACGGCCCCGCCGCCGATCAGCGTCAGGTTGGCCGGGTCGAGGGCCTTGTTGCCGACCTTGAGCCGCCAGGTCTGGCCGTTGTCGGCGTCGCTGGGCGCGGCGTCGAGGGGGACATACACGGCCTGTCCGTCCGGGCCGGGCGCGCTCCGGAGCAGAGTGGCGCGCAGCCTGGTCTTGAGGTCCGCGGCCTGGGCCTTGGCGATGTCCATTTCCAGGGCCAGGCGGCGCAGTTCGTGCTCGTCGTCGACCAGGGCGAAGCGCTCGCCCCGGGCCTTGGCCTCTTCCAGGGCCGTGTTGAGGACCGCGCGCCGTTCGGCCAGATCGGTCTGGGCCTGCATGGCCGCGTTGTAGCGGGCGATATCGTCCGCGACTTGGGGCGCGGCCAGACTGCGCAGGCTGACGGCGGCGTTGTGCTCGAAGCCCGTGGCCCAGGAGAAAAGGGTGGTCAGGACCACGGCCACCAGGACGTTGGGCACGCGGGGCGCGTGCTTCTTGAGCATGAACATGAGCGCGAAGGCGAAGACGCCCAGGGCCAGGGTGGGCCAATGGGTGTAGGTCGCGGCGGCCTGGAGCACGCGCAGAATGGTTTCATAGTGGTGCTCGGCGCTGTCCACGGACACCCCGAACATCTTGGAAAGCTGGCTGGTGGCGATGATGATGGCCGCCGCGTTGGTGAAGCCGGCCACCACGGGATGGGAAAGAAAATTGACGACCAGGCCCAGGCGCAGGACGCCCAGGGCCAGCTGAAAAAGGCCCACGACCAGTGCCAGGAGCACGGCGTAGGCGATGTAGCTTTCGCCGCCGGCCGTGGCCAGGGGCTCCAGGGAGGCGGCGGTCATCAGCGAAACCACGGCCACCGGCCCGGTGGCCAGTTGCCGGCTGGAGCCGAACAGGGCCGCGACCAGGGGCGGCAGGAAGGACGCGTACAGGCCGTAATGGGGGGGCAGGCCGGCCAGCTGGGCGTAGGCCATGCTTTGCGGGATCAGGACCAGGGCCACGGTCAGACCGGCCATGAAATCCATCTTCAGGTGATCAAGGGAATACTGTCGGACCCAGCCGAGAAAGGGGACGATTTTCAGGACAAGAGTGGCCATTTCTGTGATCTCCAACGCGCGTCCGTGGGCGGCGCGTCTATTTGACGGTGAACAGGGCCAGGCCGGTATGCCCCTGGACCTGTTCGCCTTCCTCTGGTTCGCTGAGGATGAATTCGATGCGGCCGTTGGCGCGGACCAGCTCGCTGACGGCCTCGTCCACGGACCCGAAACGGATTTCATGCAGCATGTTCACGCCGTGACGCGCGGCGGCTTCCTGCCAATGCGCCGCCGCGCGCGCGGCCAGATGCGCGAAGGATCCACGCCAGTCCGGGTTGGCGTTCGGCGCGCCCACGCTCAGGAAGAGCAGGTCGCTGCCCATGCGCTCCGCCACGCCCAGGGCGTATTGGCCAAGCCGTTCGGAGAAGGAGCAGCCGTGGCCGATGACCAGGATGCGGCGGCGGCCGATACGGGTCTGCTCCATGAGGTCGGCGGCGAGGAACTGCTCCCCGGCCTCGGCCAGGGCCATGGCCTCGGCGTAGTCGGCCAGGCGGTCTTGCACGGAATGGGCGGGACGCAGGATGGGAGTCGGGGCGGCCGAGGGTTTGAGCCGGGGCATGGATTCTCCTGAAGGTGGAAGGGTTACTTGGCCTGCAAGGTCGGACGGGGACGTTTTTCCGCCTGGGCGGACGCGGCGGCGCGGGTCGTGGCGGTCGCGCGCCGTCCCTGGGTCAGGGCCTGGGCTTCCGCCTGGAGGCCGCGTTCGGCGAAGGCCGAAGCGGCGTAGACGGTTTCGATGGTTTCACGGATGGTGCTCATTTTGCTTACCTCGCGTTACAAGTTATGCGCGGCCTAAAACAAAGCCCGTGCCAGAACTTGTTCTTGTCTATTTAATTGAAATAAAAAGTTATTTCGAAGAGATGGCAAAACGCGGCGAAGGGCGTAGCGTTGCAATCCGCAACGTGTGAATTTCGGAACGAAGTGTGGCCCGG
>CAYLNA010000250.1:2288-3384 GCA_964384665.1 uncultured Desulfovibrionaceae bacterium
CCAAGGAAGGCTATGCGGTGGAGGTGGCGGCCAACGGCGAGGAGGCCCTGGACTGCCTCCGTCGGCGGGAGTTCGACTGCATTGTCACGGACCTGAAGATGGAGCGCATGGACGGATTGCAGCTCCTCGAGGCGGCGTCCAAGATCGCCCCCGAGACCCGCTTCATCCTGGTCACGGGTTACGCCACGGTCGATTCGGCCGTGCGCGCCCTGAAAACCGGGGCCGTGCACTATCTGGCCAAGCCCATCGACCTGACCGAGTTGCGCGAGACCGTGCGCGCGGTGCTCCTGTCCCGCACCCAGCGCTACGCCAGCCGCGCGCCGATCCTGTGCTTTGTAGGGCCTCCGGGCGTGGGCAAGACCTCGGTCGGCCGGGCCATCGCCGAGGCCCTGGGGCGGCGCTTCTACCGCATGTCCCTGGCCGACCTGCGCGACGAGGCCGAACTGCGCGGGCATCGCCGGACCTATGTCGGGGCCATGCCCGGCCGCATCATCCAGGCCCTCAAAAGCGTGGGTGCGCGCAACCCGGTCTTCATGCTCGATGAGATGGACAAGATCGGTCAGGACGTGAAGGGCGACCCGGCCATGGCCCTCCTGGAAATCCTCGATCCGGAGCAGAACAGCCGCTATGTGGATCGCTACCTGGAGATGCCCTTCGACCTGTCCGAGGTGCTGTTCATCGCCACGGCCAACGGGGTCGAGCGTCTGGCCGGACCGCTGCTGGACCGGCTGGAAGTGGTCCAGTTCTCGGGGTATTCCGAGTGGGAAAAGCTGGACATCGCCACCCGTTTTCTCCTGCCCCGGCAGCTGCGCGGGCATGGGCTGGTCAGCCCCTATCCGACGGTCACGGACGACGCCCTGGCGCGCATCGTCCGCGACTACACCAACGAATCCGGCGTGCGCGGCCTGGAGCGCGAGATCGCCCGGCTTTGCCGCAAGCTGACCCGTCTTCAGTTGGATCACGGCCCCACGGCCACGTCCGCCCCGGTCACGGCCGAGGGCGCGGCCGCCCTGCTCGGGCCGGCCCGCTATCGGCACGACGCGGCCGGCGGCGCGCCGCTGGTGGGCACGGCCACGGGTCTGGTCTGGTCCGAGAC
>CAYLNA010000251.1:0-3382 GCA_964384665.1 uncultured Desulfovibrionaceae bacterium
CGGCCGTGACCACGCCCATCATCAGTCGGCAGGTGGTGCCGGATTCGCCCACGTTCATGTCCACCACATCTCGGGGCGCGCGTGTCAGGTCGCCGCCGATGCCGCGCACGAAGATTGTGTCCCCGCGTGGCTCGATGACCGCGCCCAGGCCGCGCAGGCAGTCCGTGGTCCGGCTCAGGTCCTGGCTGTCGAGCACGCCTGCGAGCAGCGATTCGCCCGCGGCCAGGGCCGCGCAGATCAGCGCCCGGTGCGACAGGGACTTGGACGAGGGCGCGACGATATCGATGGGTTTCATGCGGACTCCTGGGTCACGCCCGTGCCGTAAAGGTGCGGGCCCGAGGGATAGCTGCCGAGCACGCGCATGGTGTGGCAGAGCTTGGTCAGGTGGTTCATGGTGCTTTCGTACTGCTCCTGGGACAGGTCGCATTCCACGTCCATGAAGAAGACGTATTTCCATTTTTCGCCCTTGAGCGGGCGGGATTCGAGCTTGGTCAGGTTCAGGCCCTGGTCGGCCAGGAGATTCAAGATGGCGGCCAACGCGCCGGGGCGGTCCGGCGTGGTGAACAAAAGCGAGGTCTTGTCCCGGCTGCTGCCGATGGTCGGGGTCGGGCCGATGACCAGGAAGCGGGTCCAGTTGTCCGGCAGGTCCTGGATGTCCAGGCCCACGGCCTTGAGGCCATAGCGTTCGATCAGGCGCGGATGGCCGATGGCGGCCGTGCCCTCGCCCTCGCGTTCGGCCTGGGCCGCCGCCGCCGCCGTGCTGTCCGCGGGGATGACCACGGCCTGGGGCATGTTGGTCCGCAGCCACCCGGCGCATTGGGCCAGGGCCTGGGGATGGGAATAGACCGTGCGGATCGCGGTCAGATCGTCGCTCGTGGCCAGCAGGGCATGACTGATCCGGCTGAACAGTTCGGCGTGGATATAGACGTCGTATTGCAGGAAGAGGTCCAAGCTCTGGCCGACGCTGCCCTGCAGGGAATTTTCCAGGGGGATGACGCCCAGGTCGGCCTTGCGCGAGGCCACGGTCAAAAAGACGTCGTGCAGGGTCGGACAGGGCGTGAAATCCATGGACCGCCCCAGGTATTCCAGGGCCGCTTGATGGGTGAAGGTGCCCTCGGGCCCAAGATAGGCCACTGTCTGCGGCTGTTGCAGGCGGCGCGAGGAGGACAGGATCTCGCGGTAGATGGCCCGCAAATGGTCCTCGGGCAGGACGCCGGAGCTTAAGGCGCTGAGGCGGTTCAGGACTTCTTTCTCCCGGAAGGGCTTGAAGACCACGTCCAGGGACTGGGATTTGATCTGGCCCACCTCGCGGCTCAAGGATGCCCGCTTGTTCAGGATGTCCACGAGCCGTTCGTCCAGGTCGTCGATCTGGACCCGGATCTCGGTCAGGCGGGCGGTCGCGTCGTTATTCATGGGCTATTCCTTGATGTCCTCGGTGATGC
The DNA here is from genome assembly GCA_964384665.1 of uncultured Desulfovibrionaceae bacterium. Classification (GTDB taxonomy): domain Bacteria; phylum Desulfobacterota; class Desulfovibrionia; order Desulfovibrionales; family Desulfomicrobiaceae; genus Desulfomicrobium. The sequence goes on from CAYLNA010000251.1 coordinate 1,443, forward strand.
GCATGCCAAAATGCCGTCCGGCCTGGTCCGTGCGACAGAGGACCTTGTCCCCGACCTGCAGGTCGACCACGCTGACTGGCCGACCGTCGGCCCGGACCATGCGGATGGTCTCGGCGTTCTGCAGGAAGAGGGTGCCTTTTTTACCCGCGCATTCGGCCTCGATGAGCAGCATGGGCCGGATCTCGACCTTGCAGCGGCCGACCGTGGCCAGAGTGGTGGCTCCGTCCGCGCCGACGATGAGGACCTCGGTCCCGGTCTTCAGCTCTTCCAGATAGGTGGTCTTGTCCCCGGGCATGGCCGCGTAGGCGTGCACTGCTCCGGCGTTGATGCGGAAGGGGCGTGGCGCGACATAGGGGTTGGATTCGGTCTCGGCGTTGACGAGAAAGGTGAAGGCGCTGGAATTGCCGACCAACATGCCCTGGCCGGATTTCATGAGGCTCATGGTGTCCACGCAGACGCGATGGCCCAGGCCGGCGGAGGTGACGGCGGTGATGGTCGCGGTTTCCAGTTCCATGGTGCCCTGGCTGAGTTTGAGTTCGCGGACAATGGTCTTCAGGTCGCAGACGGCGGATGGCAGCACGACCACGGTTTTGACCCCGCGCTCCAGAATGCCGGCGGCCAGTCTGGCCCGCTCCAGGCTGGCCGCTTCCACGGCCAGATTCTCGGTCTGGGCCAGAATGTTTTCGACCGGAATGATTTCCCAGCCTTCTTTGAGGATGACGTTTCGGCCCTGGGCCAGGAGACGGACAGCCTCCTCCTCGTCGGCTTTGCTGTCGAGGAGGACATAGGGCTGGTCCTCGGCCGCCAGGACCGGGGTCTTGCTCAAGGCCTGGACCGAGGCCACGTGCTCGGCCTCGACAATGATGGCGTCCACGCCGGACTCCAGGGCCAGGGTGATTTCGCCCTTGTCAAAGGGGATGCCGGAAAAGATGACGTTTTTCATGATCCGCCCTTAGATCTTGGGTTCTTCGAGCAGGGCCAGGGCCTGATCGACGGAGTAGTCCATGTGCACCACGGCGTGCAGGGCCTGCACCAGGCGGGTCGGATCGTCGGCCTGGAAGATGTTGCGACCCATGGACAGGCCCGCGCCGCCGGCGGCGATGGAATCGTGGGCCATCTGCAGAATGTCGCGGGGCGAGTCCATGCGCGGGCCGCCGGCGATGACGATGGGCACGCAGCAGCTCTCGGTGACGGTGGTGAAGGATTCCGGGTCTCCGGTGTACACGACCTTGATCACGTCCGCTCCCAGCTCCTCGGCCAGACGGGCGCAGTGGGCCACAGTGGCTGGATCCCACTCGGATTTGACCTTCGGGCCGCGGGCGTAGACCATGGCCAAGAGCGGCATGCCCCATTCGTTGCATTTGGCGGCGACCTGTCCCATGTCGCGCAGCATGTCGCGCTCGGACTCGTCGCCCAGGTTCAGGTGCACGGACACGGCGTCGGCCCCGAGCTTGATGCCTTCCTCGACGGTGCCGACCAGGATTTTGGCGTTGGGAAAGGGGGAGAGGGTCGTGCTGGCCGAAAGGTGGATGATCAGGCCGACGTCGCGGCCATGGCCCCGGTGGGAGCAGCGGGGCAGGCCCTTGTGCATGAGGACCGCGTTGGCGCCGCCCTCGGCCACCTTGTTGACCGTGGAGCGCATGTCCACCAGCCCGGCGATGGGGCCGACCGTGGTGCCGTGATCCAGGGGCACGATGATGCTGCGGCCCGTGTTGCGGTTGAAGATCCTTTCCAGTCGAACGCTTTTGCCCATGTTCATGATGTCCTCCTGTTTGTGGCCCGGTTCCCGGCGGCGGATATGAAAAAAGGGCCGCCGGCTTATTCGCCTGCGGCCCTTTGGTTGGTTTGCTTCAGATGTGTGCGACTAAAGCAGTCCCTCCAGACCACAGGCTCTGCTAAAATAAAAGTACCAAAAAAAGTACAGGCTGCTGCTGGAGGTA